>JAQXPG010000021.1 GCA_029100405.1 Lachnospiraceae bacterium
TCCTAAATGACGATGCCTTCGTATTCATCGCCTTTCTGAAGATGAGTATGATCTCTCAGTCCAAAGTAAGAAACTATACGCCCCACGCCTGCGACTATTATCAGGTCACCAAGGATCTCGAGCTTCGCCCATAAGATCAATATGAACCGCCCCGCCAGCAGGCCTTCCGCCCTCAGGACTGCCTCGCCCGTAAGAACAATATAAACCATCCCGCCACCAGGCCCTCCGCCCTCAGGATATCTTTGCCCGTAAGATCAATATGAACCATCCCGGCAGCGGGTCTTCCACCCTCAGGATTGCTTTGCCCGTAAGATCAATAGGAACCATCCCGCCAGCAGGTCTTCCGTCCGAATTTTGCAAGCCCATGTAACTTCCGAACGGTCAACCTCGAAAAGCGATAGCCCGAGGACTGTTTGAGCCGCGAAGCGGCGAGTTCCGCAGGGCCGCTTTTCGAGGGCAGAGCGTTCGATGAAGTTACGGGCGAAGCAATCCTGAGGGCGGAAGACCTGGTGGCGAGATGTTTGGATATGATTCTCGGGCAGAAGACCTGCTGGCGGGATGTTTGGATATGATTCTCGGGCGGAAGGCCTGCTGGCAGGATGGTTGGATATGATCCTTAGGCGGAAGATCCGCTGGCGGGAATGTGGCTTTGAGAAGAGAGGAAAGGAAACCAAATGCTGGAAACCAAACAATTGCAATACTTCGCAGCTGCAGCAGAAAGCAGCTCCTTCAGCGAAGCAGCGAAAGTACTCTATACAACACAATCCAATGTCAGTAAAACCATAGCTTCCCTGGAAAAAGAACTCTCTTACAGTCTGTTTATCCGGGAAGCCGGCGGCATCCGCCTGACGCCCAGGGGAAGGCAATTCTATCTTCAGGTGAGATCAATCCTGGAGGAACTGGAAAAGCTGGAACTTTTATCTATGGATTCCGACTGCGACGTCATTCGTATCGCGACCAATCCAAGTTCCTGGTTCGCCAGACATTTCTCAGACTTCTATAAAAAACATGAAGCAGAAGGGATCCGTTATAACATTCACACAGATTCCACATTTCACATCATGCAGAGGATTCGGGAGATGGAGGACGATATCGGATTTGTCTATATTTTCCCGGAAGAAATGGATCGCTTCCGCTATGAATGGAAGAGATACCAACTGGACTTTGAAATTCTCGGGAAAACTCCGGCTATGCTCTATTTCATGACAGAGGATATGGCTGGTAAGGAGAATGGACGGATCCATGTGCATGGTCAGGGGAAGCGGCAGGAACAAAGAAGCATCGTGGAAAATGGGTCTGGACAGACGGACAGGAAGGGACAGGTAATGAGGAATAGACAAAAGACAGACTGGCAGGCACATCCTCTGATTCAGATGGAGATGGATCCCTTCCGCAGGCAATCAGACTGGAAGGTGGCAGAGACCGGCGAGGCCCTCTCCGGGCTTTCGGCAGCTGTGACGACCAATTCGGATTACATTATGAATATTATGATGAAGCAAAATGGTCTTTCGAATATCAGCCCGAAAAGTTTCACTGAATATCCGAAGGGAGAGGAGCCTGGAATTACTCTTTCCCGGGAAGAGGGAGAAATCCTTTATGGTGTTATGACCAGGAAAGATATGGCAATCACGGGAATTCGAAAAGAATTGATCGAAGAGATCCAAAAAGCAGTGAGTGGAGAAGAGTGACACGGAAATGCCAGGCAGGTAGGAATTTAGTTTATGCAGGTAGGAATTTACTTTATGCCGGTAGGCATTTGCTTTAGGATGGGAAGCCTTTCCTCTTTCAAAAAATGGTCTATATTTTATAAAAAATGTTGACAAATTATATTGTACAAAATAATATATAGATATCAAAAAGAATATATAAATAGCATTCGTATGTTTGATCGCTGAATAAGACAAAAGAAGGAGGCTTATTATGGCAGGATTTTATGATTACAGTGTACCGAAAACCGATGGAACAGAGCAGAAAATGTCCGATTTTAAGGGTAAGATCGTTATTGTTGTAAATACTGCAACCGGATGTGGATTTACTCCTCATTATGAGCCGCTGGAGAAACTTTATGAAGAATTTCATGACAAGGGACTTGAGATCGTGGATATCCCTTGCAATCAGTTCGCCGGTCAGACACCGGGAACAGATGAGGAGATTCATGAATTCTGCACACTGAAGTACAATACCCAGTTTCCGCAGATGAAGAAATCCGATGTCAATGGAGAAAACGAACTTCCGCTGTATGCTTTTCTGAAGACCCAGAAGGGCTTTGAAGGTTTTGGCAAGGGACCGAAGGCACTCATGATGTCGGGCCTTCTGAAGAAGATCGATAAGGACTATAAGAAGAATCCGGATATCAAGTGGAATTTCACCAAGTTTGTGATCGACCGCGAAGGTAATGTGATCGGTCGATTTGAGCCGACTTATGATATGAAAGAGTTCAGCAACTATATCGCATCCCTCTTTGCCTGACGGATTTCGAAAGGTGTTTTGAAATTCTTTTCAATATGACATAAAATACAGAAAAGAATAAAAACGATAAAGACAAGAAAAGGATGGAATATGACAGAGGAAGAATGGAAGAAAGCTGGAAAAAAGGAGATCAGCGAGGAAGAGAGACAGGAATATGAGGCGCTTCGCCTGGATCATCAGCTTTGTTTTCCCCTCTATGCAGCAAGCCGTGAGGTGGTCAAGCAGTATACGCCCTATCTGAAACCACTCGGCCTTACCTACACCCAGTACATCACTTTAATGGTGCTTTGGGAAGACAGGAAACTTCGAGTTGGAGATCTTGGACAGAAACTTTTCCTGGATACCGGAACACTGACACCGCTGCTTAAAAAAATGGAAGAGAGTGGTCTGGTCAAGAGGACCCGGTCTCAGGAAGATGAGCGCGTTGTTCTGGTGGAAATTACAGAAAAGGGCATGGACTTGCGCGATAAGCTGAAGGGTGTTCCGGGACTTGTTGCTCCCTGCATCAAGCTGAGTGAAGATGATGCCATGATCCTTTATCACGAACTGTATAAGATCTTGCAGGGATTTACAAAGTGATCCATATCGACCGGAAGCTGACAAATCAAGATGGTCAGGATCAAGATCACCAGGGTCAAGATCACCAGGATCAAGATCACCAGGGTCGAGATCACTAGGATCAAGACCACCACGATCAAGATCACCAGGATCAAGATCACCAGGGTCAAAATGATCAGGATCAAACCACCAGGAAAGCCCGGCAAATGCCGGGCTTTCTCAAACAGACGGGAATCCTGTAGAAACGATCACTGTCGTTTTTCCTTATAAGCTCTGACGGACAGTCAAATGTTGCATTTCCAACATACATATACAATCGCAAAGAATAGTCTTTTTATTAGAAAAAATACAAGAAGGCCCGGATTGTCTATGGTATAATAAGCTGCACTGGGATATAATAACATAGTAATCCCATAGGAATTATGATTTATACAATTCGAATTGTATTTCTCAAATTGTATTTCCCATTCGGTTTATTTTACTTACTGCCTGTCCCAGGCTGAGAATACCAGAACAAAAGAAATAAAAGGGGCCGGACCCAAAGCAAACGGAACCTTTTCATGTATCCATTGAAAATGAAGGAGGCTGCAAGGTGGCTGAAGAACTTTTAAAAGTACAGGACCTGAAGGTATCTGTAGCAGACGATGAAGCAAAGGAAATTCTGCATGGCGTAGATCTCGTTGTAAACAGCGGTGAGACCCATGTTTTGATGGGACCGAACGGTGCCGGAAAATCAACACTCGGTTCGACCCTGATGGGCGATCCCCGTTATAAGATCGATGGTGGCAAGATCTATTTCGAAGGCCAGGATATCACAGATCTTACAACCGATAAGATCTCAAAACTGGGAATGTTTCTCTCTTTCCAGAATCCGGTAGAAGTCCCGGGCATCACCCTGTCCAACTTTATCCGTACAGCGATTGAAAATAAGACCGGTCAGCACATTCGTCTCTGGGACTTCAAGAAGGAGCTTCAGAAGACAATGGAACTCTTAAACATGGACCCTTCTTATGCAGACCGTGATCTGAATGTCGGATTCTCCGGCGGTGAGAAGAAAAAGGCAGAGATTCTTCAGCTTCTGATGCTGAAGCCCAGTCTCGCCATCCTTGATGAGACCGACTCCGGTTTGGACGTCGATGCCGTTCGTACCGTATCCCAGGGTGTCGAAGAGTATAAGAAGTCGGTTGGAGGAGCGCTGATCATCATTACCCACTCGACCCGGATCTTAGAGAGCCTGACCATTGACAAGACACATGTTTTAGTCAGCGGACAAATCGTTGCCGAGGGTGACGCATCCATTGTTGATGATATCAACGAGAATGGTTTTGAGAAATATATCAATCAGTAATACCGAAGGAGTCAGATCATGGCAAAGGAAAAGACCGAGGTCAAGGATATTGACCGGAGCATGTACGACTTCCGTTATTCCGAAGACGATGCTTTCAAATTACAGGAGGGCCTGACACCGGAAATCGTGGCAGAGATCTCCAAAGAGAAGAATGATCCCCAGTGGATGGCGGATTTCCGTCAGAAGTCCCTGGAAATCTATAATAAAATGGAAGTTCCCGACTGGGGCCCTTCCATCGATGGCCTGGATATGGACCACATTGTGACCTATGTCCGTCCCAAGAACAATAAGATGCAGAGCGACTGGAAGGACGTCCCGACAGATATCAAGGATACCTTCGAAAAGCTTGGAATTCCTCAGGCAGAGCGGAAATCCCTGGCCGGTGTCGGCGCCCAGTACGATTCCGAGCTGGTCTATCACCATGTTCAGGATGAGGTTGCTGCCCAGGGCGTTATCTACAGTGATGTCGAGTCCGCTCTTCACGGACCTTATGCAGATATGATCCGCGATCACTTCATGAAGCTGATCACACCGAACGATCATAAGTTCGCAGCACTGCACGGAGCAGTCTGGTCTGGCGGCTCCTTCGTCTATGTACCGGCCGGTGTTCATGTGGATATTCCCCTTCAGTCCTACTTCCGTCTCAATGCAGCAGGTGCAGGACAGTTTGAGCATACGCTGATCATTGTCGAAGAGGGCGCATATCTTCATTTCATCGAAGGATGTTCGGCTCCGAAATATAATGTAGCAAACCTTCATGCCGGAGCCGTTGAGCTCTTCGTCGGAAAGAATGCAACTCTTCGTTATTCTACGATAGAGAACTGGTCCAAGAACATGTACAACTTGAACACCAAGCGTGCCAAGGTGGAAGAAGGCGGTAAGATCGAATGGATCTCCGGCTCCTTCGGTTCCCATGTTTCTTACCTCTATCCCATGTCTGTTCTGAACGGAGAGGGCGCCCGGTCTGAATTTACCAGCGTTACCTTCGCCGGTAAGGGCCAGAATCTGGATACCGGATGTAAGACCGTGCACAATGCACCCCATACCAGCAGCTATGTCAATACCCGATCCATCAGTAAGGACGGCGGTATTTCCACCTTCCGTTCCTCCGTTGTCATGACACCGAAGGCCAAGGGTTCTAAGTCTTCGACTTCCTGTCAGTCTCTGATGGTTGATAATATCAGCCGTTCCGATACCATACCGGCTATGGATATCCGTACGGAGGATTGTGATGTCGGACACGAGGCAAAAATCGGCCGGATTTCGGATGATGTTGTCTTCTATCTCATGTCCCGCGGCATGACCGAAGAAGACGCCCGGGCACTGATCGTTCGCGGCTTCGCTGATAATGTCGGTAAGGAACTGCCTTTGGAGTATGCAGTTGAGATGAATAATCTGATCGGCCTGGAAATGAAGGGCGCAATTGGTTAAGGAGTGGAATCATGAATAATACACATTTTATCGTAAACCGGATTCCAAGTCTGACCTGGAACTGGCTTCATATGAATGAAACGGATCTTACAGAGGTCCCCGTAGGAAAGCCGTCCGCCCTGTCTCAGGATATTCCGGACGGGATCTCAGTCCGCGAGTCTACAGAATCCGCACTTTCTGACCTTCGTACCGGCATGGGGACAAATATAGACCGGCTCGTTAAGGCATCAAAGACCCCGATACATGTCCTGGAAACGGAGAAAAATGCCGGACGGCTGCAGAATGCCCATCTCGATTTCGACTATGCCGGCGACAAGGCATATACGGACGCGGTCGATATTTCTGTAGGGGAAAATACGGAACTGACTGTAGTTATGAATTTCCGGTCTGCTTCCAAAGAGGATGCGACGGCGGCTCTCCAGACCCGCTATCATGTCGAACCCTACGCAAAGCTGACCCTGGTTCAGGTTAATTATCTGCCGGATCACATGGATTTCCTGAATGATATCGGGGGAGAAGTGGAAGATCATGGCAATTTCCGCCTGATCCAGCTGATCCTCGGCGGACGGAATAATTACTATGGCTCCTTCACGGAGCTTTCCGGTTATAAGTCCGATCTGGCAACAGATATCGGATATATCGTGACTGGTCGTCACAAGCTGGATATGAACTACGTGGCCAACCACAATGGCAGAAAGTCTAACTGTGATATCAATGCTTCCGGTGTTCTTCGGGATCAGGCTGATAAGCTTTTCCGTGGAACCATCGATTTCCATCGGGGATGTGGCGGCTCGACCGGCACCGAGATGGAGAATGTTCTTCTCATGGATGAAGGCGTTATCAACCGGACCATACCGGTCATCCTTTGCGATGAAGAGGATGTTGAGGGAAATCACGGTGCATCGATCGGAAAGCTGGATAGTGGTCTTATGTTCTATCTCCAGTCCAGAGGACTGACGGAAGAAGAGATCTATGAAATGATGGCGCAGGCAAGAATTGATGCCGTGAAAGCCAAGATCCCGGATGAGGAAACAAGAGCTGAGGTCCGGGAATTCCTCGGTGAGGAATAAAATGGTATGAATGACTGGTTGGTTGATTGGTTGATTGACTGACTGACTAGAGTTGATTGAATGACTGACTAGAAATGGAAGAAATATGACGAAGGAAGATAAGCTGATTCGAAAGGAATTTCCGGTCTTTGAGAATCGGAATGTGATCTATCTCGATAATTCTGCCACGACCCAGAAGCCGCCTTGCGTCTTAAAGGCTGTGACGGATTATTATGAGAAAAATAATGCAAATCCCCTGCGTGGACTTTATGAATTGTCCCTTGCTGCAACAGATTCCTATGAAAGTGCCCGCCAGACGGTCGCAGACTTTATCCATGCCGAAAAGGCTTCGGACATTGTTTTTACGCGGAATGCAACAGAATCCTTGAATCTGATTGCCTATAGTTATGGTCTGCATTTCTTAAAAGAGGGTGATGAGATCATTATTTCCGTCATGGAGCATCACAGCAATATGCTCCCCTGGCAGAATGTTGCCAAGGCAACAGGGGCAAAGCTTATCTATCTCGAACCGGATCCGGATGGCTTCCTGCCGCCCGAACGCCTGGAAGAACACATTTCAGATCGTACCAAGCTTGTCTCGATCACTCAGGTCTCTAATGTTTTCGGCCGGGAAAATGACATCAAAGCCATGGCTAAGATCGCTCATAAGCATGGTGCCGTCTTCTCCTGTGACGGAGCCCAGAGCGTTCCTCATATGAAGGTGGATGTTCAGGATCTGGATGTAGACTTTCTTTCTTTCTCCGGGCATAAGATGTATGCTCCCATGGGGATCGGTGTGCTCTATGGAAAAGAGGAGCTTTTGGAAAAAATGCCGCCCTTCCTTTACGGCGGTGAGATGATCGAATATGTGACTCTGGAGGGTGCCACCTATGCAGAGCTTCCGCATAAATTTGAGGCCGGGACCGTCAATGTGGGCGGTGCAGTCGGTCTGGAAGCTGCGATCCACTTTGTCAACCGTTTTGGCTGGGATCTGATCGAGAGCCGGGAACTGGACCTGACCAAACGGATGATGGATGGCATGAAGGAGATCGATCATGTTCACATCATTGGCTCTGACAAAGCAGAAGACCACCATGGGATTGTGACCTTTCAGATCGACGGCGTTCATCCCCATGATGTGGCCGCTATTTTCGATTCTTATCATGTGGCTGTTCGTGCCGGTCATCATTGCGCACAGCCTCTTCATAAATTCCTTGGTGTCATGTCGACGACCCGTGCTTCTTTGGCCTTTTATAATACAGAGGAAGATGTCGATGCCTTCTTAAATGCCCTGTCTATGATTCGGCCGGAGATGGGATATAAGGATTGAACGATTCAGACCTGAGAGGTCGGAGTAAGGAAAAGAGGAAATTATGCCTGCAAATAATACCTTTTATAATGAGATCCTGACGGATCACAATATGAACCCGGTGCATAAGCATGCGATCAAAGATGCAAATATGGAACTGGAGGGAGTCAACCCTTCCTGTGGAGATGACATTACACTTTCCCTCCGGGTAGAAGACGGTAAGGTTGTCGACGGAGGCTATGTCGGAGACGGATGTGCCATTTCCCAGGCATCTGCTGACATGATGCTGGACCTTGTCATCGGAAAGCCGGTGGAAGAAGCAGAGCATCTGGCAGATGTCTTCCATCGTATGATCACCGGTGAAGTTACTGAGGAAGAAGTAGATGAGCTGGAAGAAGCCGGTATTCTGAAGGATATCCGCCATATGCCGGCCCGGACCAAATGTGCCATGCTCGGCTGGCGGACCATGGATGAGATGTTGAAGGAGAACTCTTAATGAAGGCTCTGTTCTTTGATATCGATGGGACCTTGCTCTCCGAGAAGACTCACCAGGTTCCGGAATCGGCGATCCGTGCGATTGAAGAAGCCCGGAAGAATGGATGTCTGTCCTTTATCAATTCCGGACGCTGTGAGTGCATGCTGAAGCAAATGGAAAGGATCCTGCCAATGGATGGGATCCTGGCCGGCTGCGGAACGGAACTGACCTATCAAAGAAAAAGAATCTTCTATTATTCTATGCCGGATGAACTCCAGCAGAGAGTGGTTCATGCAGACAGGATTTATAATATCGGTGTTGTTGCGGAAGGATCGGAGTGTAATCACTATCGTCCGGAAGTATCCAGGATGGAAGTGATGAACTATATGAAGGCACAGACCGAAAAGCTCTATGCGGTGAGTACCGCTGATTTCGAAGGTCATTATGAGATCTCAAAGTTCTGTGTCCAGGCGGATGAAGAATCCGATATCGAGGGCTTTATCAGGGACTTTTCCGATGACTTTGATATCATGGACCGGAGGGGAGGCTTTTATGAATGTGTTCCCAAGGGTTATGATAAGGGACAGGCGATTCTCCATATGGCAGAACTTCTCGGAATCAAGCGGGATGATATTTATGTCTTCGGCGATTCGTCGAATGATCTGGCCATGTTCAAAATTGCACCCGAACATTCTACTGTGATGAAAAAGCATGATCCGGTACTGGATCCTTATGCCGCTTATGTGACGGATAAGGTGGAGGAACATGGGATTGCAAAGGCCTTAAAGCACTGGAGATTGATTCGTTAAAATTTCACAAGACTAATATTAGAGGCTGACGGCTGATTAGGCGTCAGCCTTTTTTTAGGCGTATGGCAGAAAGGAAGACCATCCTTTTAGAGTTTAGGCATATGGCAGAAAGGAAGACCATCCTTTGAGAGCTTAGACTTATGGCAGAAAGGAAGACCATCCTTTGAGAGTTTAGACTTATGATAGAAATTGTTTATAGAAATTTCAGCCTTTAGAAAGTCTTCATTATTGTTTATACACGCTTTCGAAAATCCTTGTTAAACTGATTATAGCTCTTTTGTTCGCTTGATTTCTTGTCAGCGGATCTTGGAAGCGATACTTTTTACAAGGGGAGGCGGGGCATGAAAGGTTATCGGTGGCATATCAATTGGAATCGAAAACATTTTTCTCTCTTATTGATTCTGTTTTTTCTTCTGCTGTTTTCTATGTATCAGGAAAAGTCTGTACGTGCTTCGGATAGCCTGTCAGAGAATTCGATCCTGCCCATGACTTATTCCGATGAGGGAAATACAGACCAGTGGCCATTTGATCCACGCTACATGTCAAATACAGCGGATCGAACCATATATCGGGACGGGAAGATCTATCTGCAGCTATACTCCTGCACTTATCAGAGG
Source organism: Lachnospiraceae bacterium (assembly GCA_029100405.1). Lineage (GTDB taxonomy): Bacteria > Bacillota > Clostridia > Lachnospirales > Lachnospiraceae > Lachnocurva. The sequence goes on from JAQXPG010000021.1 coordinate 10,066, forward strand.
TCCAGGTATACAAAGGATTTCATGCTGCGCCATTTTATCAGGAAAAGCGACGGATCTGTCATCTGGCTCCCGGACCAGGATTGCGGAGCCTTCCTTTCTGACTGGTCTAATGTGAGAAATATCATGGGTGTCGATCTGCATAAGTCATTCTGGATGAATCCTATGGAAGTTCCGGGCGCAAAGCCTTATCGACCGTCCGTTTCTTTTTCGAATCTGGACAATTATCAATTGCATGCAGATTTTACAGGAAGTGCAAATCGTGCGGCCGGTACCTATCATTATGACTATATAGCCTATCATAAAAACAGTCATAAAGAGTCCTTTGTCCCGGATGAAGGGGTTGCTATGGATGCAACAGATTACCTGACCGGTTTCTATTATCGAATCGATGAAAATGAAAATAATATTTCCCTGCAGAATTTCCACTGGCTCTCAAGCAGCGATTTCAGCGGGAATACACGGAGTCTCGGGATGGACATCCCTTCGGACTATGTGAACACGGCCAGACAATACTATCTTCATCTGTGTGCCAGATCCTATACCGGTCAGATTTCTGATATGGTGACGGTTGCTATTCCAAGAAGAGGAATTCATACCATTCATTATGATCTGAATGGGGGAAGCGGGAATTTTCCAGATCAGACAGTCATCTATGGAAAAAAGACCTACCTGCATCCGGACAAGCCGTCTCTGGAAGGATCGACCTTTATCGGTTGGAAGGGCCCGGAGGGAATTTTACAGCCGAAAGAGTTCTATCGGGGAAACCAGGATGGAGGCGTAGTTACCTTAAAGGCGGAATGGGAAGAAAACCGTTATCGAATTATTTACCATGGTAATGACAAGGGTGGGCAGAACGGGCAGATCAGCGGCGATATGCCGGCAGAGGATAAGGTTTGGTCTTCCATTGGAATTGCTGATAACGCTTTTATCAATCAAAGTAAACAAAAGGATGGGAGAGATCAGTATCTCTTTCAAGGGTGGAGCTTTCAAGCGGATTCTTTTACGCCGGATCTGCCTTTCAATCCCGGGGACTCCACCTGGTCTTCGAAAATTCGAATCAGGGACCTGGCAAAAGCTTTGGGTATTCAAGGAGAAAGCGGAAAAGAAATTCATCTTTACGCCGTATGGGATCAGGCCCCGTATTTTGAGGGGAAAGATGAGTTCTTTTTGAATCATAAGCCTACGCAAATTGAGCTTTTACAGCTTATTAAGGCTTATGACAGAGAGGATAGCCCGGATACTCCGCTGGAGATCGAAGAAGACATAGGCTCCCAAGCACAGGGCTGGCAGAGGGAAGCAGCCGGGAAGGTAAGATTCCTGGACTTTTGTCCGGAAGAGTTCGATGGTTTTTCAGACTGCGGATGGATGACCCTGACCTATCGGGCAGAGGATTCCGCTGGCAATATAACGGATCATACGATTCGGATCTGGCTTTTGTCTGACAGTGCTTTAAAAGAAAGAGGAGGAAAGCTTCAAAAGCAGGCTTATATCCGCTTTATCGATGGGGATAACTACAGGAAAGACTATGCCCATGGAGGACTGAGAGAGAATTCTGTCTGGCGGCTGGATCCGTCTTATCGGGCAGTTTTGGACAGATTGTTCACTGACACGGATCAGAAAAAGAAATCATAGGAAGATCATCATACAAAAGTGGATTATCGTTTATTGCCTTCCCATGTAAATCCGGTTATGATAAAAGAACCATTACATTCGAATCAATTACGGAATAGGAGGCCATTATGGCAGATAATACGAATACAAATTTTAATGAACCTGAAAATTGCGCTCATGACTGTGGGAGCTGCGGTGCCGGATGCGAATACAATCCCAATGCCGGTCAGGGTAAGTTCTGGGAGGCTTTGGATTCCCTTTCAGAGATCAATTCCGATGATCTTCTGAATGCATTGAAGAGTCTGGGAGAAGACGAAGAGGAGTAATTCCCTACTGGACAAAGAAGGGGAATAAAGGTTACAATAATTTCCGGTGGATTTTTTCCACCGGAAATATTTACGGACATGGCGGAATTGGCAGACGCGCAGGATTTAGGTTCCTGTGTCTAACGACGTGTGGGTTCAAGTCCCATTGTCCGTATCTTCTTATCCTGTAAGAGTAGTGTGGTCTGACGCTTCTTTTACAGGATTTTTTTTGAAAGAAGTTAAAAAGAAGTTTGTTAAAAAGAAGTTTATTAGAAAGAGGCCTGACTGACTTGAAAAAGGTAAGAATACGCTATTGTTTTCATGGGGAAGTCCAGGGAGTCGGCTTTCGCTATACCGCAAAGCAGGTGGCAGATTACTATGGTCTGACCGGTTTTGTAAAGAATGAATATGATGGATCAGTGACAGCAGAAGTGCAGGGAACTCCCTTGGATGTTGTGGCGTTTGTGCCTGGAATCACCCGCGCTTCTCGTTGGATCCATATAGAGAGCTTTGAGAAAAAAGAAGTGCCAGTGAAAGAAGATGAAAGGTTATTCAGCGTCGTTGGCTTCTGATTGTTTGCAATTTCATCTATCATTTATGCTATTTCGTTCCTGTAAGTGATATAATCGAAATGAAGAAAGCAAGTAATCGCTTTTTCGAATAGAATCACAGTGGGAGTTGCGAAGCAAGAAAACTACACGTGATCAGAATGGCATAGAGGAAAGGGGCTTTACTATGAAGACTGCTGTTATCATAGCGAATCATGGCACAACGAATTTCCTGGAAGCGCGGGAAGGACTTCACCACATGCGGATGGAGCTGATGCAGGTATTGCCGGAAAATGTGGGCTTGTATACAGCAATCATCAATGATATTGTTCGTGAAGTTGCTTTGAAGGATTCCATTCAGAGAAAAAGGAATGGAACAGATCTTATGCCTGCACCCGAATACATGGGCCAAATGTCGTTTTCCAGTATGGCGGCATCTCTTTTAAGCATGAAAGAAGCTTTAGAGCAGGCGGCGGAAGATGGATATGATCGAATTGTTGTCTTTCCGACGATCATGATGGACGGCCCACTCTACCAGGCCATGCTTGGTGATGTGAAATTTGAAAAAGAAAAGAGGAAATTCCGGGAAGTCTGTGTCCTGCCTCCGATATTGGATGAGGAGGATCTGTCCAGTGCAAACCGGCTGGCTGATTTGGTTGCCCGGTCCTTGCATATTCAAAACAGTGAGAAGTATATTTTGATCGGATATGAGACGGATCGATCGTTAAAAAGGATGTATCAACAGCTTCAGGAAGCTTTTCACGAGCATGACGTGAATAATGCTTATGTTGCCTCTTTGATTGACCGGGAGGGATTGAGCCGGATTGCAGCGGATCTTCGCCGGCAGCAGTTCCATGGAACTCTGAAAATGCAACCCCTGACAACAAATTCATTTGGCCACATATTAGAAGAAGACCATGGAGATACCAGACAGATTGCAGAACTCTTTCGACGTTTTGGCTTCCAGGTGCATGTGATCCATAAGGGACTTGCCGCTTATCCGGAATACCGACAGGGACTCATAGAGAGGGCTCTGGAAGTTATTTAGATGTTTTGGAATTTGGAAATGTTTTGAAAGACTTTTTAAGGATTTGGAAATGGGGCTTCTCCCGGAAGGCAAACCAGGCGTTGCAGTGGAAGGCTGAATTGGTTAAAATATAAGATATTAAGTTTTGTGATGGAGTGGCACTTGACACTCATAGAGATAGGTTTGACCTGCAGGATCTGGGAGTATAGAAAATGAGCCAGGAAAAAGTTGAGAAGAAGAAGGAACTGAAGAGAAATCGTAAGAAGATCGTTCGAAGAGAACACAGAATGGCAAAACTTGGGATTGTCATTACTGTTGTTGCGGCAGTTTTTATAGCCGGCTGGCTGGCTTATTCCATCAATAACAAAGTAGTCGCTTATCAGGAAGATCATCCGAAAACGGTGAAGGTTGATTTGTCTTCCATTTCGGATTTCTATGGAGATCTGCAGTCAGAAGATTCCGGTTCATGATGACGGTACTGACTATAAATTATATCTGCCTTAGTACAAAGAATGATTAATAAATCGTTTGACAAGCTGATGACGACATTGACTATAAATTGTACCTGCCTTAATACAAAGAATGATTAGAAAATCGTTTGACAAGACAAGTGACTTGCGGTATTATAATCAAGTCGCGTGTGAAGAACACAGACATTAAGCGCGAATGGCTCAGTTGGTAGAGCACGACCTTGCCAAGGTCGGGGTCGCGGGTTCGAGCCCCGTTTCGCGCTCTTGTGTGAAAACACAATATCATGAATAAGCGCGAATGGCTCAGTTGGTAGAGCACGACCTTGCCAAGGTCGGGGTCGCGGGTTCGAGCCCCGTTTCGCGCTCTCGTGTAAAAAAACACGATATCCTTACATAAGCGCGATTAGCTCAGCTGGCAGAGCACCTGACTCTTAATCAGGGTGTCCAGGGTTCGAACCCCTGATCGCGCACTTGAATGAAAATGAAGTCGCCCGAGGGCGGCTTTTTTGCTGTTTCTTTCTTTGTTTCTATTTGACTCTTCATCGTTGATCCCAAGGGTTGAGTCTAAGGGTTTATCCCAAGGATTGATCCCAAGGTCCATATCTAATTATGATATATTGTGAAATACGATAGTTTACCCTTTTTTCTATGGCTGATTTTGGGGCAAATATCGTAATAGAAATCTATTTTCTGATTTGCGATAGTGAAAGGGCTGATTCTGGGGCAAATATCGTAATAGAAATCTATTTTCTGATTTACGATAGTGAAAATGAAGTTCCACTATCGTAAATTTCAAATTCTATTGCTGTTAAGATAATCAGGATAAAAATCAGAGGCTTCACTATCGTAAATTTCAAATTCCATTGCTGTTAAGATAATCAGGATAAAAATCAGAGGCTTCACTATCGTAAATTTCAAATTCTATTGCTGATACGATGAAATGATAACACCAAGGTTGAGAAGCCAGAAACACTTGTTTTATTTCTTGAGATAGGTCACAAGCTCCGGCAGCCGGGCCTGCATCTCATGATATCCTTCCCAGTAGAGATCGCCGAGTTTTTCCAGATCACCTTCGAAACGGCTGATTTCCACGGGCTTTTCCGGCGCCATGACAAAGATCGCGCCGGATGCTTCATCTGTGTCGATCTCATCTAAGAGGCAGTCGTAGCGCGCCTCGGAATACCGCATCTCCTTCAGAAGATTGGGATAATTGTGATAGAAGAGATAGTTCAGCCGATCGTGGACTTTGATTTCCTTACGATAGGCATGATCTCTGGTTTTCACCACAAGGATCTTATGAAAGCCTTCCCGCTTTGCCCAGTGATAGGGAATGTTCAGGACTACACCACCATCCAGATAAGGCGTGTGATCGATCACGACCGGCCGGGAAACGTAGGGCACCGTTGCACTGGCCTGCACAGCCCTTAGAATATGCCTGCATTTGCCCTTTTCAAAGAAATCCGGCTGACCACTCTTCATATTTGTGGCGACGCAGAGGAAACGCCTGCGGTTGTCCATAAAGCGCTCGACATCCAGAGGGTCTTCGCTCTGTGCTTCCTGGAAGATAAAGGAGAATCCTGTGATGCCGTGGTCCTTCTTCATAGCATCGATCCCAATATAGTTGGAATCGTGACGGTATTTCAGATTCAGACGGGCACTCCAGCCGATCTGCCCGGAAACATAGGCCAATCCCGAGAGAGCACCTGCGGAGATACCAATCGTGGTCTGAAAGTTGATGCCGGCTTCCATCAGAGCGTCCAGAACGCCCTGGGTATAAAGACCTCGGAAAGCACCCCCTTCCAGAACCAGGCAGCCTTCTGTGATGGTATCAGAAGCTCTGCCACTCGGAATTTGATCCAGTTTGGAATAAACAGGAGTGCTGTTGTCACTCTTTTCGTTCTTGCCAGCAGGAAGAGATGGAATCGATGGTTTTGGAATTTTTTCCAAAGCCTGACTTAGAGCATCCGGGAGGTCGCCTGCCTCCGGAAGAGAAGAAATCTTATTTTTCAGATCTTCCGCCAGCTCAGGCAGTTTTTCTTTGGCGCTTTCCGCCAGTTCCGGCAGTTTTTCTTTGGCGCTTTCCGCCAGCTCCGGCAGTTTTTCTTTTGCGCTTTCCGCCAGCTCCGGCAGTTTTTCTTTGGCACTTTCCGCCAGCTCCGGAAGCTTTTCTTTTGCACTTTCCGCCAGCTCCGGCAGTTTTTTCTTCGCGCTTTCGGCAAGTTCACCTGGTGTCACTGCTTTGATCGGAATTGCCATGACTCTTATCTCCCTTACTTCTTGTGTTATGTGTTAAGATTATTTTAACAGAGCTGATGGAAAATCTCTATAGATAACCACAGAGCGTCTGTTTCAGAAACCGACAAAAGATCAGGATTCATTGGAAAGGTGGTTTCTTATGGCTTGGTATCATGAGGCAGTATTTTATCAGATCTATCCCCTTGGACTTTTAAATGCTCCGGCAGAGAATAACTATGGTTCGGTGGTTCACCGTTTGAAAGCATTGGATGACTGGATCCTGCACATAAAAAAACTGAATGTGGACTGCATCTATCTCGGCCCCTGCTTTCAGTCCGGAAGTCACGGCTATGATACCACGGATTATAAGACCGTTGATAGCAGGTTAGGAGATACCGACGATTTAAAGCATTTTGTAGAAGAAGCTCATAGAAATAAGATTCGGGTTATATTTGACGGAGTCTTTAACCATACAGGGAGAGACTTCTTTGCTTTTCGCGATATCAAGGAGAAAAGGGAAAAGTCTGCCTATTGTGGCTTTTATCGTGATCTGAATTTCTCCTGCGACAATTCCTTCCATGACGGCTTCTCCTATAACAGCTGGCACGGTGTTGATCTTTTGCCTCAGCTGAATCAGACGAATCCGGAAGTTGTTTCCTATTTCTCCGATGTGATCCGCTATTGGGTCAGGACTTTTGACATCGATGGCATTCGGCTGGATGCAGCGGAAGACATGAATATTGATTTTCTGAAAGCGCTTCGGCGGACAGCGAATGAAGTGAAAAAGGATTTCTGGCTGATGGGCGAAGTGATCCATGGGGATTATACCCGTTTTACCGGACCGGACATTCTCCATGCCGTGACCAATTACCAGCTTCATAAGCCGATCTATTCGGCACATAACTCCCATAATTATTTTGAGCTGGCTTACAATGTGCAGAGGATCTATGATCTGGCAGGTCAGAATCCCATGGCTTTCGGTCTCTATAATTTCCTGGACAACCATGATGTTTCCCGGATCGCATCCCTCCTCGATAATCCAGCCCATCTCTTCCCGGCTTATGTCCTTCTTTATACCATGCCTGGAGTTCCTTCCATTTATTATGGTTCGGAATTCGGAATCCGGGGACGAAAGGAAGACGGCGATCCTGCCCTTCGCCCGGCCCTGGATCTTTCGGATCACCGGGATGATTTTAAGACGAATCCCCTGACCAGGCTGATTCAGTCATTGGGAAATATAAGGCATCGCCTTCCTGCCCTTTCTTACGGAAACTACCGGCAGGTTTTTCTTACCAACCGGCAATATGCCTTTCTTCGCTTCTTAGATCAGGGAGGAAAAGTGCTTGTCACTGTGAACAATGATGATGGAGAAGCCCATATGGACCTAGATGCCTGCGGCATGACCAGGCTATACGGCTGTCTGTCCGGGAGGAGTATTCAGGCGGAGAATGGGAAATTTTCGATCGATCTTCCCGGTAACAGCGGAGAAATCTGGAAGGAAGATAGCGGAACAGAAGAAAGTCGAGAGGAAGAAACGGCAAACTTAGAAAGAGGAGAAGAAAGGACCGTAGCAGAGGAGGCAATTGAAGCGGGAGAAGAGACCTCTTTGGGACAGGAAAAGGCAGAAGAGCCGGCGGAAGAAAAGAAGACGGTTCTTCCGGCCGTCCCCGAGAAGCCTTATGAAGAAATGACCGTAGAAGAACTCCAGGCAGCAGTCCTGGCCAAAATGGCGAAGAACGGCCCGGTCACGCCGGAAATGAAGAAGACAGTGACAGACAATATCTGGCATGACTCCCTGGTGAATTGGGTCAAGAGTTTTCGCTAATAAAAAAGGGAGATCCGCCGGCAGCAAAGCTGCCGGAACAAAGATCTCCCTATCTTTATCTTTAACTTTCCTCTGAAAGGACACCGCGGAGCTTCAGATAGTCATAAAGCACTTCCATGCACTTTTTCGTAGATCCAAGAGGTGTAGAAGAAAGCATCAGATCATAGGATTCTGGATCCTCCCACTTGAATTCCGAGTGGGCATTGTTATAGATCCTTCTGCTTCTGTCATGGCGGCGGATTGTGACCCAGGCTGTGGCACGGTCCATATTTCGAATTCGCATGATCCGTTGAATCCGGGCCTCTTTACTGCCGATGATGAAGATCCGGACCAGGTTGGGATAGTCTTTCAGGATCTCATTTCCACATCGGCCGACCAGAATAAAGGAGTCGCCGGAGGCTGCTTTCTTTCGGATATAGTCGAATTGTTTCTGGGCCAGGATCTCTTCCGGTGAGTTCGTATGGTTTTGGTTCAGACCGCGGACAGTGCGGGAAAGCAGGAAGTTTCTGGGCTTTTCGTCATAAGGCTTGATCTTTTCTGCTTTGAGCCCCGTATCTCTCTCCATGTGATCCAAAAGTTCCCGGTCCAGAAGGTCAATGCCCAGGCGGTCTGCAAGAAGCTGACCGATTTCATGCCCGCCGGATCCGTAGGTCCTGCTGAGCGCAATTAAGATTTGTTTTCCCATGGTAATCCCCCTTTCTTACAGCATGAGTTACAGATATCTCAGGAAAATGAAGACCGTACTGAAGGCAAGTACGAGAATGGTTGCCGGTGCCGCCTTTTTGCAATACGTTCCCCAGCTGATCGGATGGCCGGCGTTTGTGGCAGCCGATGTACCGACGACATTTGCAGAGGCACCGATCGGAGTTGCCGATCCGCCGATATCAGTTCCAATGGACAGGGCCCAGGCCAGGGTGGCGACCGGAACGCCCTGTGATGCAGCCAGAGCCTTGATGACAGGGATCATGGTTGCGGAGAAAGGAATGTTGTCGATAAAGGCGCTGGCAAAGCCGGAGATCCAGATGATAATGGCAGTCATGATATAGACATTTCCGCCGGACACTTTGGCAATGAAATCCGCTACGAGTTTCAGAATTCCGGTTTCCTCCAGGCCGCTGACGACGATGAAGAGGCCGATGAAGAAAAGAAGGGTTCTGAAATCAACGGTCTTTAAGATCTCTTTTTTATGCCCCGGTGCTGCCAGAAGGGTCAGGGCCGCAATCAGGACACCGATGAAGGCAACCGTCAGACCCGTACTTCCGTGAGTGATGAGAAGAACGACCGCCAGAGCAAAAATCAGGGCGCTGATCACAAAGCCCTTTCGATCCGTAATGGCAGAGGCAGGACTGGGAAGCTTGGCATAATCTTCCGGTGTGGTCTTGACAGAAGAAAGGATCTCCTTTCGGAAAACCAGATAGAAGAAGAGGATGACCAAAAGAAGAGAGATCACAGCAATCAGGCCGGTATTCGACAGGAAGTCAAAGAAAGTGAAACCGAGAGAGGTTCCGATGATGATATTTGGAGGATCTCCGCACATGGTTGCAGAGCCTCCGAGATTGGCACAGAAGATTTCGGAAATGATCATAGGGACTGGATCAAAGGACAGAAGTCCCGCAAGCTCCAGCGTCACGGCTGCCAAAAAGAGAATGACCGTGATGGAATCAATGAACATGGAGAGTCCGAAAGACATGATCATGAATACAACAAAGATCCGAAGCGGTTTATAATTCACTGCCTTGGCCAGCTGCATACAAAGCCATTGGAAGAAACCGACCCGGGCCATCCCTCCGACCATGATCATCATGCCACCGATGAAAATGATGGTGGACCAGTTGATCCCTGCCGATGTGGCAGCACCTTCCGAAGTGACGTGCCAGAAACCCGGCCGGAAGAAAGCGGATAGATTTAAGGTCCTTAAGATCGCTCCCCCATTGTGCATAATGATGCCGAAAACGAGAAGCAAGGTAAGTGCACCGCTTATTAAAGTGATGATGTAGTGTTCCCATTTGTCCAGTATGATCAATACAAACATAACGAGAAAGATCACCAGTGCGGTAATCTGAGCTAACATGACATATACCCCCTTTGTTTGTGTTACTATTATTTTAAACTATTTTCCTGTCATATAGAACACAAATTTCATGGAAGGTGAACAAGGAACAACTATTGTATGGGAGCAGTTTTTTGAAACAGATTCCCTAACAAGAAAAAGAAAGGTGCTTTATGCGAATCACCATAGCCTGCGTCGGCAAAGTAAAGGAAAAATTTTATCGGGATGCGATTCAGGAATATGCGAAACGACTGAGTCGTTATGTTAAGCTGGATATTCAGGAAGTAGCGGATGAGAAGACACCGGAAAATGCCTCCCTGGCCTTGGAAAAGGAAATCAAGGAAAAAGAAGGAAACCGGCTCTTAAAGAAGATCCCCGACCAGGCTTATGTGATCGCTCTGGCGATTGAAGGTCAGGCCCTGTCGTCTACGGACCTTGCGGGAAAGATAGAAAAGCTCGGCTTGTCCGGTAACAGCCATATCGTTTTTGTCATTGGCGGTTCCCTCGGCCTTTCGCCACAGGTCTTAGGCCGGGCTGATGACAAACTTAGTTTTTCAAAGATGACCTTTCCCCATCAATTGATGCGGGTGATTCTCCTGGAACAGATTTACCGAAGCTATCGGATCATCAACGGAGAGCCTTATCATAAATAGGGCTTTAGATAGGGCTTTCATAGGGCTTTGATTTCACTCCCTGTATATAAGGCCCGTCAATAACAGGTGACATAATTCCTCTTTATAGGTTATAATAACTTGATAACGACTTTGATACAGTAGAAAACGAAAAGGAAAATAACATGAGTAAAGCAGATGACCTTTTTATCAAAATGTGCCGGGATATCATTGACAACGGTACATCCACAGAAGGCGAGAAGGTCCGCCCTCACTGGGAGGACGGAAGTCTGGCTTATACGATCAAGAAATTCGGAGTGGTAAATCGCTATAACTTAAGAGAAGAGTTTCCGGCTTTGACTCTTCGGAAAACGGCAATCAAGTCCTGTACAGATGAGATGCTTTGGATCTGGCAGCAAAAGTCCAACAATATTCATGATCTTCATTCTCATATCTGGGATGAATGGGCAGATCCTGACGGTTCCATCGGAAAGGCCTATGGCTATCAGATGGCTCAGAAACACCCCTATCGGGATGTAAAGGAAGAAGACCTGATACAGGCTTTTGGTGACCATTGGCAGGATCATGCCACAAGTCAAGAGGATCAAGAGGGCAAAGTATATTATATGGATCAGGTGGACCGGGTCATCTATGATTTAAAGACCCATCCTTTCAGCCGGCGGATCATGACCAATATCTATAATCATGCCGATCTGTCAGAGATGAACCTCTATCCTTGCGCCTATTCCATGACCTTCAATGTGACGGTGGATCCCGAAAGCGGCCGCCATGTACTGAATGCAATTTTAAACCAGAGATCTCAGGACGTTCTGGCAGCCAATAACTGGAATGTCTGCCAATATGCCATTCTTATTTATATGCTGGCTCAGGTTTGTGACATGCTGCCGGGCGAGATGGTTCATGTGATTGCTGATGCGCATATTTATGATCGGCATGTTCCTTTGATTGAGGAACTGATCTCACGGGAGACTCATCCGGCACCGAAATTCTGGCTGAATCCGGATGTCCATGATTTCTATGATTTCACACGTGAGGATGTCCGCCTGGATGATTACGTGACCGGGCCTCAGATCAGGAATATTCCGATTGCTGTGTGATTCAGTTATGCATGCTTTGGGTCTTCGAATGAAGAATCGAATGAAGAATCATAAGATCGCGGTCTGATACTGGAATGGATATTGTGGTCTATATTTAGAATAAAGAAAAAGAAAAGGAAGAACTCGATATGAAAATGATTGTAAATGTTGATAAGAACTGGGGGATTGGCCTTCATAACTCTCTCTTGGTCAGGATCCCGAATGATCTGAAGTTTTTCCGGGAGCACACAGAAAATCAGGTCGTGGTCTGTGGCCGTCATACCCTGGAATCTTTTCCCGGTCAGGTTCCCCTGCCCAATCGGACGACTATTGTTCTCTCAAGGAATCCGAGATATACCGTTCGTCATGCCCTGATGGCGAGGTCGGTTGAGGATCTGTTTCGAGTGATCGAAGACAATGGATTCGATCCGGATCAGGTCTATGTCATCGGCGGGCAGAAGGTCTACAAGGATCTTCTTCCCTATTGCGATAAGGCTTATGTCACCAAGGTTGACTTTTCTTATGAGGCAGATGCTTATTTTCCGAATCTGGATCAGGATCCGGACTGGGACTGTGTCGAGGTCAGTGAAGAACAGACCTATTATGATCTGATCTATCATTTTACGACTTACGAGCGGACCGGCAATTTGAAGCGGCCGGAGCTTTCAAAATAAGAAAAGATGATCAGAGGGAGAGTGCTGCATTGAATATCAAGGGACGAAAATTATTTGTCAAAGCGCTGGAAGCGGAAGGAGTGGATACTCTTTTTGCTTATCCCGGAGGCATGATAAACGAACTTACGGATGAGCTTTATAAGACGGACAAGATCCGTGTGATCCTGGGCCGTCATGAACAGGCTGTGGTCCATGAGGCCCAGGGTTATGCCCGTGCCAGGAATTGCTGCGGTGTTGCCCTGGTTACGAGCGGACCCGGCGCTACCAACACCATTACTGCGATTGCGGATGCTCATTATGATAGTACACCGCTGGTTGTTTTCACCGGCCAGGTCCCTCAGGATCTGATCGGTAATGATGCTTTCCAGGAAGTTGACATTGTCGGAATGACCCGGTCGATCGTAAAATTCGGTGTTACCGTAAGAAAAAGAGAAGACCTGGGTCCCATTATAAAGATGGCCTTCTACATTGCAACCACAGGAAAGCCGGGTCCGGTCCTTATAGATATTCCGAAGGATATCCAGACTGCCATGGGCCCTTCTGATTACCCGGATCATGTGGATATCCGCGGTTACAAACCCAATACTTCCGTTCATATCGGTCAGCTGAAGAAGGCTTATCAGCTGCTTCGGTCCGCCAGACAGCCCATGCTTCTTGCCGGCGGCGGGGTCAATATCAGTGGCGCCAATCAAGAACTTCTTCGTTTCGTAGAAACCATGCATCTTCCGGTTGTGACAACGGTCATGGGACGGGGAGCCATCCCTACGAACGATCCGCATTTTATCGGAGATCTGGGACTCCATGGAAAATATGCTGCCAATATGGCAGTGTCCAATTGTGATGTACTGTTTTCCATCGGAACCCGCTTCAATGACAGGATCACCGGAGATCTGAATGAATTTGCTCCTAAGGCGAAAATTATTCATGTCGATATCGATACATCTTCCATTTCCAGAAATGTGGTCGTGGATGTCCCAATCGTTGCGGATGCCGGACTGGCCCTGTCCAAACTGAATGAGTGGGCTGAGCCGATGGATACTGAGACCTGGTTTCAGAGAATCAGAGAATGGGACAGAGAACATCCCCTGACTATGAAGAAGAACCAGGGTCTGACACCGGAGAAGATCATTCAGACCATGAATCAGGTCTTTCCGAAAGCAATCGTTACGACCGATGTCGGTCAGCATCAAATGTGGACCAGTCAGTTTCTGGAAGTCAATGCCGATAAGAAACTGATCACATCCGGTGGACTTGGAACCATGGGATTCGGTTTTCCGGCAGCGATCGGTGCCAAGGCCGGATGCCCGGACCTGCCGGTCCTCTGTGTGACCGGAGACGGCGGTTTCCAGATGAATATGCAGGAAATGGCGACTCTTGTGACCAACCGCCTGCCGGTGATCGTCTGCCTCTTTAACAATCAGTATCTCGGTATGGTCCGCCAGCAACAGGAACTCTATTATGGCAAACGTTATTGCATTACCTGCCTTCGAAAGAGAGACAATTGCCCGTCCAATTGCAAGGGACCCAATGACAAGTGCCCGCCCTATGTTCCGGATTTTATCAAATGGGCTGACAGCTATGGCGTGAAAGGTCTTCGTGTATCCAAGGAAGAGGAGGTCCTCCCGGCTTTTGAAGCGGCAAAGAAAGAGGATGGCCCTTTCCTGATCGAATTTATGATCTCGAGCGCCGAGCTGGTACTTCCTATGGTGAAGAATGGCGGCGCCATGAGTGATATGATTCTCTGATGGTGAAGAATGGCGGCGCCATGAGCGATATGATTCTCTGATCAAAAAGGAGGAAGATTTTGAAAGTAGATCATACATTGAAAGAACGCTGGATCGCGCTGTATGTAGAGAATTCCGTCGGTGTCCTTGCCAAGGTGTCCGGCCTTTTTTCCGGAAAATCCTATAATCTGCAGAGCCTGACGGTTGGAACGACCGAGCGGCCGGATACATCTCGCATGACGATCTCGGCCATGTGCGATGACATTACTTTCGAGCAGATCAAAAAGCAGCTCAATACCATGGTGGAAGTGATCAAGGTGATTGATCTCACGGATCAGCCGATCCATATGAATGAGATCCTCTATGCCAAGGTCTTCGGGCTGGACGAAAACGGAAAACAGGAAGTCTTTCGTATCGCCCAGGTCTTCAATACCTCTTCGGGAAATGTAAACCCGGTTGATATTGGCGCAGACAGTATTTTGCTGGAATCAACGTTGACTCCGAGACGAAATGACGATCTGGTTTCTCTCTTAAAGAAGGAATTCCACAAAATCGAAGTTACCCGGGGCGGAGCTGTAGCAGTGGAGTCGGTATCGACCAGCTGCAGATGAGACCGGACAGAAAAGAAGGAAGTACCATGAATAAGCATTGCAAGAAGAATAAGAGAATTCAAGTCATGTCTCTTCTCCTGTCAATTTCTCTGGCAGGAGGAGTCTTCTTTACGCCCCTTTACAGTCAGGCAAAAAGCAAGTCTTCCGTGGCAGAAGAGAGAAGACAGGAACTTTTGAAAAAACAGAAAGATGCCGAGTCAAAGAAGGCAGAAGCTAATGAGAATCTGAACAAGCTTATGAATGAGAAACAAGATCTGGAGAAGAGCAAGACTTCGATCACAGATCAGATTTCTTCTGTCAGAGGCCAGATTCAATCTGCCCAGGATAAGGTGGCTGAGACCGGTCAGGATATTCAAAAACTCTCGGAAGATCTGACAGAAGCCGAGAACAAAGAGAATGAGCTGCATGACAAGATCAAAGAACAAATTGCCATTTCTTATGAGAATGAGACGGGAAAGAATGTATTGGTCTACATTTTAGAAAGCGGATCTCTGGCGGAATTTCTGAACCGGATGGAATATGCTTCCTCGATCTCGGCTTATAATAAGAGCCTCTTAGAATCTTATTCGAAATTAAAAGACGCGATCGCTTCGAAGTCTTCGGAATTGGAAAAACAGAAAGAAGAGGCAGAGAATGCAAAAGAGACCCTGGCTAAAAAGCAGGAGGAGCTTGGCAATCTTCTTTCGAGTACCAATCAGGAAATTGATTCCAAGGCCGAGGAGGTCAGTCTTGCTTCCGCGAATCTAGATGAGATTGACCAACAGATCAAAGGATATAAAGCTGAGGTTCAGAAGATTGAACAGGATACGGCCAAGGCTCAGTCGAATCAGGTAAATGCAGCCCTGGAAGAACAGAAAAAGGAAAAAGATGCTGCAGTGGCCAATTTAGAGGTGCAGGAAAATGCGCTGAAACAGAAACAGGACGAACAGGCCAGACTGGATCAGATCACAAAGCAGAAAGAAGCAGAACGGATCGCTGCGGAGCAGGCTGCAAATGCTGCAAAAGCTGCGGAGCAGGCTGCAAAAGACGAGGCAGCAAAGAGAGCTGCAGAGGAAGCAGCACAAAAGGCTGCGGCAGAAGCAGCGGCAAAAAAAGCAGCAGAAGAACAGGCCAGAGCTGAAGCGGAAGCCAAAAGAAAGGAATTAGAAGAGCAGCAAAATAAGACAGAAGAAGCCAGGGCTCAGGTCGAGAATATTTCGAAAGTCACATCATCTGCAGGAAGAGTCTATAATGCCGGTGCCCAGGAAGTAAAGCTTCTGGGGGCCATCTGTCAGGCAGAGGCCGGAAACCAGGGTTATAATGGAATGCTTGCCGTCGCAAGCGTCATTATGAACCGGGTCTATATCAAAAAGTATGGATTTGCCAGTCAGAACAGCATTACTTCGGTGGTTTATGCAAGAAATCAGTTTGAACCGGTTCGGAGGAAAATGGTAGTAAGATCGGGAAAGGGTTATGTCGAAACCGGAGAAACTGTATTGGAATATTATCTCAATCACTACGATACTAAAGTTTCTTCAAATGCCAAAAATGCTGCGGCAGCGGCCCTTCGAGGAAGCCGCTATACGACAGGCTCCGGTCCCATGAACCAGCTCTTCTTCATGACACCGGCAGCCTATAATGCCCAGACCTGGTTCAGTAAGAGCAAAGTCCGCGACTACTTCCAGCTCGGAGGCCATGTATTTTTTAATGTGAATGTATAATGGCTCGATTCCCTTAGCTTTAGCTAAGGGAATCGAGCCAGGAGCAGAAAACGAACTTGTTCGGTTTCTGCGACGTCTGTCCCGATGAACGAAGGTCATCGGGACAAAAAAATAATATCGAATCCATTAGCACTAGCTAATGTCATCGAGCCAAATCCCGATGAACGAAGGTCATCGAGACTGTTTTTTTTTACGACTCCGGTACGATCTCCGACCGTACATACTCCATTCTTCGATCAAGATCAGCACACTCTTCGGCACAGATGGAAAGCTCTTTTTCCAGGGCTTTCAACTGATCACCGGAGAGATTTTTCTTATAGCGGAGCTTATGCTCAAGCGAAGCCCAGAAATCCATGGCGATGGTCCGAATTTGGACCTCGACAAAGACATCCTTCCTTCCGAATTCCGTAAAGATCGGGACCTGGACGATCAGGTGGAGAGAACGGTAACCGTTGGGTTTTGGATTGTTGATATAGTCTTTCTTTTCGATCAGAGTAATATCATCCTGGGCCAGAAAGTACTTGGCGATGCGGAAAACATCCTCCTCAAAAGAACAAATGACGCGGATACCTGCTATGTCTCGGATGTTTTCTTCTATGGATTCTACACTTAGTGGCAGACCTTTTTTCTGAACCTTTTTCATGATGGATTCCATGGACTTGACACGGCTTTTGATCGATTCGATCGGGTTGCCATCGTATTTCATGCCAAGCCGTTCATTTAAGACTTTGAATTTTGTTTCCACCTCATAGACCGCACATTGATAATTGGCGATCATTTGGCGGAAGGGAAGAGTTTGTTCATCCAAATTTCCAAGAATACCGTCCAAATTGATGTGTTTGATCCAGTCGGCAGGAATAATACCTTGCTGGAATTGTTTTATATTTTCAAGTTGATTCATCTTAATCCCTTATTTCTAAATACAATCATAAACCAGATACTGCCATAAACAATTACTGGCATCAATTTTTGCTCTTTTCTGCTCAAAGCATTGCATCTGTTTTCGAACAAATGCGATCGATTGTTGCTATATCATACCACATCCAGCGAGAGACGTAAAAACTGCTGCCAGAGCAATTTCCAGGATAAAATTCTTGATTGAAAGGCAGTTCGGATGCCAAAGATCCTGGGCTATGATAAAATCAATTTGCACAATCCGTATGGACTTGACGGACTGACTCGACTCCTGCGAATATCGTAGGGAGGGGAAAAAATCAAAAATCGGATATTGGGATAGGAAATTTAGGCCTCATTTAGCGTACTTTATCATATAGGGAATCGGTTTGCAAAAATCCGATAGTAGATATAAGGATTCCCTATCGGATTTTGAAGAAATGATTCCCATTACGATAAATGGCTCTGGGATAAGGGTTGGAACTATCGTAAATTGGACAAATCCTTCGCATTACGATAAATGGTTCTGAGATAAGGGTTGGAACTATCGTCAATTGGACAAATCCTTCCCATTACGATAAATGGCTCTGGAATAAGGGTTGGGACTATCGAAAAAATCATAAGCATTGCTTATTACGATTTAGGTCACTTACGATTTACATCACGCCTTGTTAAAAAAATAACGAAAAGCTATTGAATTGATTTATGTACAATGCTATAATGCCTTATGTCGGGCGAATGAAACAGGTTTCAGAAGGAGAACGGACTCCAACCTAGTAGTAAGGACCCTATATTTTTTTGACTATGTTTGTTAAAAAAATAACAAAATAATTACAGTTGACACTCATGTCACAAAACAAAAATACTGACAGCATCGTTATTACGAGAATAAGCAGTTATTACGAGATTAAGCAATAGAAGCTTTCGGGTGAGAGGGAAAATGGATTACGAAAAAGAATATCAGCAAAAGTTGGTTACAGCAGATCAGGCTGCAGCTGTAGTGAAGGATGGCGACTGGGTAGACTATGGTTGGTGTGTAGGTACCAACAAAGCTTTCGATAAAGCCTTAGCCAAAAGAATGCCCGAACTGCATGATATCAAGTGCAGAGGTGGAATACTTCTCCACGAGCCGGAAATTTTCAAAGTAGAAAATGCAGCCGAACATTTCACATGGAACAGCTGGTTCATGAATCCGGTAGAACGCCATGCCCAGAGCAAGGGTTTCTGCTACATGACACCGCTTCGCTATTCCGAACTCCCGAAGCTTTATCTGGAGAGCAAGGATCCTTTGGATGTTGCAGTTATGCAGGTATCCCCGATGGATTCCTATGGCTACTTTAACTTTGGACCCAATGCAAGCCATATGTTTGCAGTTGTAAAGCGGGCGAAGAAAGTCATCGTTGAAGTGAATGAGAACATGCCGGTCTGCCTGGGTCATAGAGAATCCTACGTTCACATCGATGACGTCGATATGATCATTGAAGGTGAGAATGAACCAATCGATGAAGTTCCAGCCGGCGGCCCTGCTTCAGCAATTGACGAAGCTGTTGCAAAGCTGGTTGTTCCGGAGATCCCGGACGGCGCAACCCTTCAGCTTGGAATCGGCGGTATGCCGAATGCTATCGGCCAGATGATTGCAAAATCCGACCTCAAGCACCTTGGAGTTCATACCGAGATGTATGTTGATTCCTATATCGATATGGTCGAGGCCGGGAAGATCGATGGCAGTCTGAAGAATATAGACCGAGGCCTTCAGACCTATGCTTTCGCGGCAGGTTCCAAAAAGTTGTATGACTATCTGGATCATAACCCGGAATGCTGCGGACGAGTCGTAAGCTATGTCAATGATCCGTATGTTATTTCACAATTAGACAATTTCATCTCTATCAATAATGCAGTTGATGTCGATCTCTCCGGACAGGTCAATGCCGAGAGCGCAGGTGTTCGTAATATCTCCGGCTCCGGCGGCCAACAGGATTTTGTTCTTGGAGCTTACATGTCCCATGGCGGTAAATCCTTTATCTGCCTGTCTTCGACTTATAAGAATAAGAAGACAGGGAAGCTTGAAAGCCGGATCCGGCCGACACTGGAAGAGGGAAGTCAGACGACTGATACCAGAACCAATACCATGTACATTGTTACCGAGTACGGTATGGTAAATCTGAAGGGCCTGACCTCCTGGCAGAGGGCAGAAGGCCTCATCAACATTGCACATCCGGATTGCCGGGAGGATTTGATCCAGGCAGCCGAGAAGATGCATATCTGGCGAAATTCCAATAAGAGATAAGAGCCGGATCTTGCCGGGTGGGAAGGAAACTTTGGATTTCATTCGAAAACCTCGATTCCCGGCCAATATATTTTCCATGGATTTAGGTGCAACGCTCTACATTTCTAACATAAGAGCGTGCCTGAATTATAAAGAAGTAGATAATAGTATGTTCATGAAAACCTAGGAGGTAAAAGAAATGGGCAAGAAAATCGTTATCGCTGGTGCATGCCGTACAGCCATCGGAAAGATGGGCGGCCAGTTCGCTTCTGTACCTGTAGTTGATCTCGGTACTGCTGTCATCAAGGAAGCTCTGAAGAGATCCGGTGTTCCTGCAGACAAGGTTGACATGGTTTATATGGGCTGCGTACTGCAGGCTGGTCAGGGTCAGAACGTTGCTCGTCAGTCCGCTGTCAATGCAGGCATCCCTGTTGAGACTCCGGCAATGACATTGAATATTCTCTGCGGTTCTGGTCTGGAAGCTGTTAATATGGCTGCAACTCAGATCCTTGCAGGCGAGAGCGAGATTGCTATTGCAGGTGGTATGGAATCCATGAGTAAGGCCCCTTACCTCATTCCGGAAGGACGTTATGGCTATCGTATGGGTCATGCCCAGCTTCAGGATTCCATGATCAAAGATGCTCTGACAGATGCATTCAATGACTATCACATGGGAATCACAGCAGAGAACGTTGCTGAGAAGTACGGTCTGACCAGAGAAGAGCTCGATGCATTCGCAGCTGAGTCTCAGCAGAAGGCTTGCAAGGCAATCGAAGACGGCAAGTTCAAGGATGAGATCGTTCCTTTCGAAGTTCATGGCCGTAAGGGTAAGGTTACTGTTGTTGATACCGATGAGGGACCTCGCCCTGGTACTACAAAGGAAGGCCTTGCAAAGCTGAAGCCTTGCTTTAAGAAGGATGGCGTTGTTACAGCAGGTAACGCATCCGGAATCAATGATGGTGCCGCAGCCGTTGTTGTTATGACTGAAGAAAAGGCTAAGGAACTCGGTGTTAAGCCGATGGCTTACTGGGAAGCCGGAGCACTTGGCGGTGTAGATCCTTCCATCATGGGTGTCGGACCGATCGTTGCTACCAGAAATCTTCTGAAGAAGACCGGACTTACCATTGATGACTTTGATCTCTATGAAGCTAACGAAGCATTCGCTACTCAGTCCCTTGCAGTTGCCAAGGATCTTGGCTTTGATCCTGCAAAGCTGAATGTTAACGGCGGTGCAATCGCTCTCGGACATCCGGTAGGATGCAGTGGATGCCGTATCCTTGTAACTCTGCTTTATGAGATGCAGAAGAGAAAGGCTCATCGCGGACTTGCAACCCTTTGCATCGGCGGTGGTATGGGTGCAGCTTGCTCTGTTACTCGTTATGAAGATTAATTGAAGGAGGAAGATTCTAATGAAGGTTGCTGTTATCGGTGCCGGAACTATGGGATCCGGTATTGCACAGGCTTTTGCTCAGTGCGCTGATGTTGAGAAGGTTTATCTCTGCGATATCAAGGAAGAGTTCGCTGAAGGCGGTAAGGCTAAGATCAAGAAGCAGCTTGATAAAAGAGTTGCCAAGGGTAAGATGGAGCAGGCTGCCGCAGATGCTCTTCTGGCTAAGATTGTAACCGGTCTGAATACCATCGCTGTTGATCCGGACCTCGTTGTTGAGGCTGCTCTTGAGAATATGCAGATCAAGAAGGACTGCTTCAAGGCACTTCAGGATGAGATCGTAAAGAATCCGGACTGCATTTTCGCATCCAATACTTCTTCTCTGTCCATCACAGAGATCGGCTCCGGCCTGTCTAAGCCTGTCATTGGCATGCATTTCTTCAACCCGGCTCCTGTTATGAAGCTGGTTGAGGTTATCAAGGGTGCTAATACTCCGGACGAAGTTGTTGACAAGGTTAAGGAAATCGCTGTTAAGCTTGGCAAGACTCCGGTACAGGTTAACGAGGCTGCTGGTTTCGTTGTAAACCGTATCCTGGTTCCTATGATCAACGAAGCCATCTGCGTATATGCAGCAGGTGTTTCTGACATCGAGGGAATTGATACCGCTATGAAGCTCGGATGCAATCACCCGATGGGACCTCTGGAACTCGGCGACTACATTGGTCTGGATATCATCCTTGCAATCATGGATGTTATCTTCGCTGAGACCCACGACAGCAAGTATGCTGCATCTCCTCTTCTTCGTAAGATGGTACGCGGCAAGAAGCTTGGCGTTAAGACCGGAATCGGCTTCTACAGCTATGCTGATGGTAAGAAGGTTCCTGTAGACAAGCTTTAATTCGTACATAGTATCAGGGGGACAGGCGTGCGCTTTCAGAGGCGCGTCTGTCATTCCTTTTTGCCTTCCCCTGCTACAAAGAAAGGAATTTTGGAGGTTCATAACATGGATTTCACGTTAGATAAAAAACATGCAATGGCGAGAGACCTGTTCCGTGATTTCGCACAGAACGAGGTAAAGCCTCTTGCACAGGAGACTGATGAGGAAGAGAAGTTCCCTGCAGAAACTTTTAAGAAGCTTGCAAAATGCGGCTTCATGGGAATTACTGCTCCGAGAGAATATGGCGGCCAGGGTTGTGACGAGCTGACTTATGTTCTCTGCCTGGAAGAGATCGCCAAGGTCTGCGGAACAACAGCTGTTGCTCTTTCTGCACATACTTCACTCTGCATCGATCCCATTATGACATGGGGAAATGAAGACCAGAAGAAGAAGTACATCCCCAAGCTTGCATCCGGTGAATGGCTGGGTGCCTTCGGCCTGACCGAGCCGGGCGCAGGTACTGATGCCCAGGGCGTACAGACCAAGGCAGTTCTTTCCGAGGATGGAAAGTACTGGACTCTGAATGGCTCCAAGTGTTTCATCACCAACGGTGAAGTCGCTGATGTCTATATCATCATCGCTTATACCGATATTGTTCCGGATCGTAAGGGCAGACCTTCCAAGAAGTTCACCGCTTTCATCGTTGAGAAGGGTACACCGGGATTCTCCTTCGGAACCAAAGAGCACAAGATGGGCATCCGCGGATCAGCTACTTATGAGCTGATCTTCCAGGACTGCAAGATCCCGGCTGAGAACCAGCTCGGACCTCGCGGCAAGGGCTTCCCTATCGCTATGCATACATTGGATGGTGGTCGTATCGGTATCGCTACTCAGGCGCTTGGCCTTGCAGAGGGCGCTCTGGAGAACACCGTTGCATATGTTAAGGAAAGAAAACAGTTCGGCCGTTCCATCGCAGCTTTCCAGAACACCCAGTTCCAGCTGGCTGATATGAAGGCAAAGTGCGACGCAGCACAGCTTCTGGTTTATAGAGCAGCTGCAGCAAAGGATGCTGTCGGATTTGCAACTGCATCGACCTATAGTGAAGAAGCAGCCATTGCCAAGTTATTCGCTGCAAGAATCGCTGTAGAGGTAACTTCTGAGGCAGTACAGCTTCATGGTGGTTACGGTTACATTCGTGAATACGATGTAGAGCGTATGATGAGAGATGCCAAGATTACAGAAATCTACGAAGGTACTTCCGAAGTAATGCGGATGGTTATCTCCGGCAAGCTGTTGAAATAAGTAGGAGGAATTTACCGTGAAGATTATTGTTTGTATCAAACAGGTTCCTGATACAGCCGGCGGTGTTAAATTTAAACCGGA
>JAQXPG010000022.1 GCA_029100405.1 Lachnospiraceae bacterium
GACCAAGATAAGCGACCAAGATACCGACCAAGTTAACGACAAACTGGGTTGAGACTCGTGATTAGATATTTGGTAGGTTGTGACTCGTGATTGGATGTCAGAAAGGATAAATAAGAGCAGGCAGTTCGGGTGGGCGCCTGCTTTTATTCGTATGCAACGGCCCATTGACAATATGTCCTATACGACATATAATGAAGAAAAACAAGGATAGAAGGAAATGGTTGAGATTGAGTTTTATGATACGGAAGACGGGAGCACACCGGTGCAAGAGTTTCTGGATTCCTTTGGTTTCGTAAAAAAGACGCAGAAGACGCCTCCCGCAGCTATTGAGCTGGCAAGGAAATACAAAGCGGATTACGAAAGGAGATTCGGACGATGAGCAGCTACAATGATTACAAGCGAAAAGCGCTGGAGAACCCAGATGTGAAAGCAGAATATGATGCCCTCCAGCCGGAATACGATATTATCCAGGCGATGATTGACGCGCGGAATAAAGAAGGGTTAACACAGAAAGAATTGTCTGAAAGGACAGGAATCACACAGGCTGATATCAGCCGCATTGAAAATGGAACCAGAAATCCCTCTCTTGGAATGGTAAAACGGCTGGCGCATGGCCTTGGCATGAGATTGAAGATCGAATTCATCCCGGAAAACACAATAAAGACCGCCAAATAAATTGGTACACTAAGTAACGAAATTGTGCTAATGAGAAATGGATATAATCGCTACTGATTTCAAAGCCACTTGGGAGAAGCCAAGATACGTATTCCAAGATATAAATCGGGATTTGTAAAGGAAGACTATGTATGCGTATTTGTAAAGTAATATTTACCGTTTTAACTATTATTTCTGCCTCTCTAGGACTGATGAATATAATCTCCTATGATGTTACAATGCCAATTATGTTTGTTTTTATGGGATTAACCTTTTTGACAAATGCAAAGGATTGTTATGATAAAGGGGCAAAGAAAGATGCTATAATATTTGTAGGTGTAGCAATTTTTGTCTATGCAGTTACAGCGTATAATTTGATAAGCAGATTTATGTAAATTCTTGTTTGTTGATGCAAAGCTGAGGCGGTAACTATTGATAAGTTCCCGCAAACCGATGATGTACTGGACATGTTTCCACAAACCCAAGGGCAATCCGGTTCAAAAAGTGTGAGAGTTGAGTTGTCATGATAGATGTCACTATGCCCCGTTGCCGAGTTAGATGTTTGGTAGTTGTGGCCGTGAGATATATGTCAGAAAAAAATAGGAGGAAGTGTCATGGCTTTTGATTATAAAAAAGAGTATAAGGAATTCTACATGCCAAAGAATAAACCGTCCATTGTGACGGTTCCGAGCATGAATTATATAGCGGTTCGTGGACACGGTGATCCGAACGCGGAGGATGGAGAGTACAAGCAGTCTATCGGCCTGCTCTACGGCATTGCCTTCACGATTAAGATGAGTAAAAAAGGCGACCATCAGATTGATGGTTATTTTGATTATGTAGTCCCTCCGCTGGAAGGATTCTGGTGGCAAAATGGCGTGGAAGGAATCGATTATGCCCACAAAGAAAATTTTGAGTGGATCTCCGTCATTCGTCTGCCTGATTTCGTTACAAAGGTAGACTTTGATTGGGCTATTGAAGAAGCCACTAAAAAGAAAAAGACAGACTTCTCAAGGGTCGAATTTCTGACCTATGACGAGGGTTTGTGCGTTCAGTGTATGCACATCGGTTCCTATGACGATGAACCTGCAACGGTAGCATTGATGCACGAGTTTATGGAGCAGCAGGGATATACGTTGGATATCACTGACCAGCGCCGTCATCACGAAATTTATCTGAGTGATGCCAGAAAGGTTGCACCGGAAAAACTTAAAACCGTGATCAGGCATCCTATAAGGAAAGCGTGACAAGAATGAATGTAAAGTTGGAAAAGTGGACACAAGAGTTTCTATATGCGAAGTTAAAGTAAAATGATCTTTTATGGACTCAACCAGTGATAGAGTGGGCAAAAATCAACTGCCGGTTCGTGTGAATTAACATGAATTCCGGCTATACTTGAGCCATGAAAGGAGGTGCCCGATATGGATCAAATTAAAATTGGAAAATTCATAGCAACCTGCAGGAAGGAACAGGGCATGACTCAGGCAGTCCTTGCCGAGAAGCTTGGAATCAGTGACCGGGCGATATCAAAATGGGAGACCGGAAAGTCTATGCCGGATTCCGGGATTATGCTGGATCTTTGTGAACTTCTGAA
>JAQXPG010000023.1 GCA_029100405.1 Lachnospiraceae bacterium
ACCTTTCCGGGAAGCCCTACAACCAGGGAATTGTCCGGGATCACCTTATTCTGCGGGATCAGGGCACCGGCTCCGATCATGCAGTTTTTGCCGACATGGGCTCCATTTAATACGATAGCCCCCATGCCGATCGTTGTATTATCATCCACGGTGCAGCCGTGAACAATGGCACTATGACCGATGGTAACACCCTCTCCTATGGTGACGCCGTAAGGAACGACACCTCCCTCGACATGAAGGACCGCATTGTCCTGAATATTGGAATTCTTTCCGATCACGATCGGTGCCCGGTCTGCACGAATGGTCGCATTGTACCAGACACTGACGCCTTCAGAGAGCTTGACATCGCCCTTTACAACAGCGCCATCGGCAATAAAAACACTGGGATCCACTTGAGGTTTTTTCATGAATTACTTCTTTCTATTTCATACAGAAATCACTTAAACGAAATCAGATGTCATGATTCTTGGCACTGACAGCCTTAAGTCTTGCCATTGCCCGGGACATAGCAGCCTGGGAATGATAATATTCCTGAATGCTCTGCTTCTGACGAAGCTGTTCTCTGGCCCGGTCTCTTGCTTCCTCCGCCCGGCGGATGTCAATGTCCTCCGGCCGTTCCGCCGTCTGGACAACGATCTGCACCCGGTTATTGGCAATCCAGGCCATGCCCCGTCCGACGACGACCTCGATCCAGTCTGCGTCCTTCCCGTCGGGTCCGATCGGCTGGATCCGCATGGTGCCATCGTCAATGGCAATGACCATATCCTCATGATGGGCCTGAATTCCCTTCTGACCGTCAAAAGCCGGAATGATCGCATTCTTGACCCTGCCGGAAAAGAAGACTCCGCCGGTGGAAATGACTTTGATATAGAATGTATTCTCTGCCATTTTATCTACTCTTTTCCAGGCTCTCTGCCTTCTCCTTCACTTCCTCGATGCTTCCGACATTGAAGAAGGCATTTTCCGGATAGTCATCCATCTCTCCGTCAAGGATCGCCTTGAAACCGCGGATGGTTTCTTCAACCGGTACATATTTTCCCTTTAAGCCGGTGAACTGCTCTGCCACATGGAAGGGCTGGGAGAGGAAACGCTGGATCTTTCTGGCCCGATAAACAATGAGCTTATCCTCATCTCCCAACTCGTCCATGCCGAGGATAGCGATGATATCCTGCAATTCCTTATACTTCTGCAGAACTTCCTGAACCCGGCGGGCCGTCTCATAATGTTCCTGGCCGACGATGTCCGGCTCCAGGATCCGGGAAGAAGACTCCAGGGGATCAACGGCCGGATAGATACCCTGTTCTACGATCTTTCGGGAGAGAACGGTCGTCGCATCCAGATGGGCGAATGTTGTAGCCGGAGCCGGATCCGTCAGGTCATCAGCAGGAACATAGACCGCCTGAACCGAAGTGATGGATCCGTTTTTCGTCGACGCGATCCGCTCCTGCAGGGCACCCATCTCCGTAGCCAATGTCGGCTGATAACCGACGGCGGAAGGCATCCGGCCTAAGAGGGCGGAAACCTCGGAACCGGCCTGGGTGAAACGGAAAATATTATCGATAAAGAGAAGCACATTCTTATGCTCCTCATCACGGAAATATTCTGCCATGGTAAGACCGGTCTCTGCAACCCTCATACGGGCTCCGGGAGACTCATTCATCTGACCGAAAACCAGGGCGGTCTTCTCTAAAACACCGGAAGCCTTCATTTCCGACCAGAGGTCGTTACCCTCACGGGAACGCTCGCCGACACCGGTGAAAATGGAGTAGCCATGCTGCTCTTCTGCCACATTTCGAATCAGTTCCTGGATCAGAACGGTTTTCCCGACACCGGCACCGCCAAAGAGGCCGACCTTACCACCCTTGGCATAAGGAGCCAGAAGGTCAATGACCTTGATCCCTGTTTCCAGCATTTCCTGAGTCGTACTCTCATCTGCATAAAGAGGAGGTTCCCGGTGAATGGACCACTTCTCTTCGTCTTTGATCTGGTCTCCACCATCGATGGTTTCACCCAGCACATTGAAGAGCCGACCCAGATTCTTTTCACCGACCGGAACCTGAATCGGAGCTCCGGTTGCTGTCACTTCCATATCCCGGTAAAGGCCTTCCGAAGCAGAAAGCATAATACAGCGAACCGTGTGGTTTCCGATATGCTGTGCTGCCTCCATGACAACTCTTTTCCCGTTATTGTCCACTTCCAGAGCATCACGGATCGCCGGAAGCGGCAGTGATTCATCAAATTCAACGTCTACGACAGGTCCCATGACCTGTACGATTTTTCCTTTATTCATATGAATCTCCATTTCTGAACATTCCTTCGGATGAAAGCGTTTGGATCCGGATTTGACTTAGGTCAGCCGAATCCCCGGCATCTCTTCTTGAACAGAATCAACAGAATCAACAGAATCAGTTTCCCTTTTTCTGAGCTCTCGCGCCTGCGGCAACCTCCGTAATCTCCTGCGTGATAGCCGCCTGTCTTGCCCGATTATAAGCCAGACTCAGCTGGGAAAGCATCTTTTTCGCCGAATCAGAAGAAGACTGCATGGCCATCATGCGGGCATTCTGTACCGAAGCAAAAGATTCCACCAGGGAGCTGTAGATGAAACCGATCAGATAATCCGGAACGATCTCCTCCATGACCTTCTCCGGGGAAGGCTTGAAAGTGATATCTTCCATCACAACACCTGCCGGAAGATGCATTTCGAAGTCGGTCTTCTTCAAAGGAAGAAGCTCTTCCATCTCTGCCACTTCCGTCACGGAATTTTCCATCCTCGTGTAGATGATCCGTAAGACATCAATCTCTCCATCCAGATAAGCCTGAAGAAGATCTTCTCCGATCCTTCTGGCCCGGCCCATGGTCGGCTTCTGAATCGTATAATGAAAAGCCCCGTCAATCGGGATATGGTGAGATTCGAAATAATGCCGGCCAATCTCCCCCAGGACATAGAGTTTATGCTTAGGGGACTTCTGAAGCTCCTTCTCTGCAATCTTTAAAATATTCTGGTTATAGGCACCGGCCATACCCTTATCGGACGTGACCACAATATAGCCCACAAGCAGATCTTCCGGATTCTTGTCCGAATAGTCCCGGAAATAGACACTCTCCATATCCGGCACATGACGAAGGATCCGGGACATGGCATCATTCAAGGCATAGAAGTAAGGTTCGGTCTCCTTCAAAACCTTCTTAGCCTGTTGGAGCTTGGAGGAGGAGATCATATACATGGCATTTGTGATCTTAAGCGTCTGCTGAATGGATGCCATCCGGTCTTTGATTTCCTTCTGACTCGCCATCTTATGCCTCCTTGTGATCGGAATTCAGATCGTTTTTCGGATCCTCGGAAGGCTCTTTAGGCTGTGTCTCGATCTGACCGGCTGCCGTCCGAAAGGCCAGGGCCGCATCCACGATCTCTCTCTCAAGATCCTCAGAAAGGACCTTTTTCTCGGACAGTTCATCCAGGATGACCCGGTGCTGCTTCTTAAAATCATCGAGCACATTGGCCTGCTCGGTCTTGATTAATTTCTTCGGCGTCGCGTCGAAGAAATTATGGTTGGCCAGAACCAGACTGACTACCTCTTCTGCCATACTCATAGGATGGGACAGGGGCTGCTTCAAGAGTTCCATCAGGGAAGAACCATGGTCCAGTTCTGCCTTGGTCGTCGGATCCAGATCCGATGCGAACTGGGTGAAGATCTCCAGCTCTCTGTACTGCGCCAGATCGACACGGATGGAACCCGAAGCCTTCTTCATAGCCTTCGTCTGTGCTGCGCCGCCGACACGGGATACCGAGAGTCCGACATTGACCGCCGGTCTCTGCCCGGAGAAGAAGAGCCCGCTCTCGAGGAAGATCTGACCATCCGTAATGGATATGACGTTCGTTGAAATATAGGCCGAGACGTCACCATTCTGTGTCTCAATGATGGGGAGTGCCGTCATCGAACCTCCGCCGCAGGCATCCGAAAGATGGGATGACCGTTCCAGAAGTCTGGAGTGGAGATAGAAGACATCGCCAGGGTAAGCTTCACGTCCCGGAGACCTGCCTAAGAGGAGAGAGATCTCACGGTAAGCAACTGCATGCTTACTTAAATCATCATAGATGATCAGGACATCTTTCCCCTGATCCATGAAATACTCACCCAGAGCTGTTCCTGCATAAGGAGCGATATACTGCAGGGATGCCGGATCTGCCGCCGTTGCAGAGAGGATGATGGAATAGTCCATAGCACCGTTTTCTTCGAGGGTATGCTCTACCTTTCCAACGGTAGTTGCCTTCTGTCCGATGGCGACATAGATACAGATGATATCCTTGCCCTTTTGGTTTAAGATGGTATCGACCGCGATACTGGTCTTTCCGGTCTGACGGTCACCAATGATCAGCTCACGCTGGCCACGTCCGATGGGGAACATGGAATCAATGGCCAGAATACCGGTTTCCAAGGGCTTGTCCACCGGCTGACGATCGATAATGCCGGGTGCTTCACGCTCGATGGGGTTGTAACCGGTCGATATGATATCGCCCTTACCGTCAATCGGCTCACCGAGAGCATTAATCACACGGCCGACAAAAGAATCCCCGACCGGAATGCCGGCCCTCTTTTCGGTCCGGCTGACTTTCATGCCTTCCTTGATGCCGGCATCACGTCCGAAGAGGATGACTCCGATCTCATTTCTTCGGATATCCTGGACCATGCCCTTTTCACCATTCTCGAAAAGGATGATCTCACCATACATGGCATGATCGATCCCATAGATTGTGGCGATTCCATCGCCGACGGAGATGACCGTACCGACTTCCCGACTGTTCTGATCCCAGTCAAAATTTTCAATTTCTTCTCTTATAATAGAGATAATGTCCTGTGCCTGAATAGAGCTCAAGTTAGTATGCCTCCTCGATCAGTGATTTTTCCAGCTGCTGCAGCCGGCCGCGGTAACTCTGGTCATATTCCCTGCCCCGGGTCCGAAGGATCCGTCCGCCGATGATCGAAGGGTCGACTTCGACACAAAGCTGAACATGACTGGACCGATAGCGCCTGCCCAGGTATTCCCTGGCCTCCTTCAGTTCCTCATCGGAAGGTTCCCTGGCAAAAATGGCCTCAATCTTCAGATAATGGTTCTCATAATCCCAGATCTTCGCATAAGCCTCCATAATCTCATCCAGAAGGTCGATCTGGTGATTCCTGGTTAATTCCATGAGAAAATTCCGCATCTTCTCCGAAAATCCGGCCTCTTTCGAGAGACGTAAGATCACCCGGCTTTTGTCTGCCATTTTAATCACAGGCTCTTCCAAAAGTCTCATAAGGGCCGGCGTCAGTTTCATGGTATCAAGAAATTCCATGACTTCCTGCCGATCCGGGACCTCTGCATAGAGTGCGCGGGCCTGCTCAATTGCCGCTTCCTTCATTTTCTTTCTGCCCTTCCTGACCTTCCATCAGAATCTTACGAGCTGCCTGAACTGCTAAGCGTGAGATATCGGCCTGCAGATCCTTCTTGGCCTTTTCCTGCTCGAGAAGGAGATCATTGGCAGCCTTCTTTTTCATCTCAGAAATCTCATCTTCGGTAGCCTTGATCTGCTTCTGGCGTTCTGCCTCTGCCCGATCCATGGTCTCCTGCATGATCTTCTGAGATTCGATCTTAGCATTCTTCAAATGCGTTTCGTATTCGCTTCTGGCCTGATCTGCAGACTTCTGCTTCTCTTCTGCCTCAGCAAACTGATCCTCAATATGCTTCTGCCTCTCATTTATCACATTCATGACCCGCTGGAAGAGAAATTTCTTCATGATCCAGGCGAAGAACAGAATATTGATAATAGTAAAGAGGATGGAAGGAAATGAGATATCAAGCATCGCTTTTCCTCCTGTATCCTTCGTTTCGATCAAATATCATAATGAAGTAGGGTCTGTCCCGACTCCATCATGGCCCAACTATCATTGAAAAGAATTACTTCAAAACCATGATAATCAGAAGCGCGATAACGAAACCGTAAATAGCGGTTGCCTCGGCCAAGGCACATCCTAAGAGGAGGTTAGTCTGGATCTTCGGAGCTGCTTCCGGCTGTCTTGCGATGGCATCAACAGATGCTGCGGTTGCCTTACCGATACCAAGGCCGGCACCAATACCGGTCAGAACTGCGATACCTGCGCCGATTGCTACTAAAATTGTGGATGACATAATAAACTCTCCTTTTCTTTTCTGATGACTTCTGTAATAAACTTCTGTTTTCTTCTGTTTTCTTCGACTGATCTTCTGATTCCTTGTCGATTCCTTGTCGATCTCTTCAGAAATCAACTGTCTTCCATGGACTCGCACATGAAGAGGGCTGTCAGGAAAACGAAGACATAAGCCTGTATCAGGCCATCGAAGACATCGAAGTAGAGACTGAATACTACCGGTAAGAAGACAGGAAGAACCTGCTTCAATAATTCCATGATAACGAAGGATCCAAGCACGTTACCGAAAAGCCGCATGCAAAGAGACAGGGGTTTGATCCCAAGCTCCAGTACATTCAGAGGGGCAATAATTGCAATGGGCTTTGCATAACTCTTGAAATAGCCCTTGGCACCCTTTTTCCGCCAGCCGCTGACCTGAATCAGAATAATGCTTAAGAGGGAAAGGGCCACCGTGACATTGATATCCTTGGTCGGTGGCTTGAAGCCGATGATTCCGATCAGATTGGCGATGCCAATGTAGACCATAACGGACATGAGATAGTAATAATACTCCTGTCCCTGACCCTGCATGGTGTCATGGAAGAAATTCCATAACCATTGCACGGCTCCTTCCAGAGCCAGCTGGCCCTTGCCGGGATGGTCCACCTTCAGATTCCTTGTAAGAAGAAGGGAGATCAGAAGAACTGCCGCAATCATGATCCAGGTAACCACAATGGATTCACTGATCGGAATCCCTCCGAAAATCGGAATGGTAAAAACAGTTTCTACATTTAATTCGCCCAAGAGATTCTTAACCAGGGCGTCCATCTAACCACCTCCCAAAATAAAAGACCAGATCGAAAGAATCGGCCCGGTCTCCGTCTGCAAACCTGGCTTTATTTTACACTTGTAAGTCATGAAAAAAAGTACAATATCCTTTGGAATTCAAATTGTTTTTATGAATTCTGCATATATTCTTTGTTAAATTTTTGTTTATGTTTCACAAAATCTTGGATCTGTACCCTTTCCATCCCCTTCTTTCCCAGCTGTCTTTTCGGCTGGCCTTATTGCTTGCCTACTTGCTTCGCTCCATGAAATTTCCGAACCACCAGGACAGCAGCGGCCACCAGTGACAGGATCAGGAGAGCCCAGCCCCAGATCGGCATATGAAGAATGTTATAGCAGCGGACATTGACCCACATTTTATTAATGTCCTTACTCTGCTTGGGATTGAAATAACGCATGATTGACGACCGTCTGATCACTTCTTTGCTCGGATACTGAGCACCCAGCTGCCTCTTTACCGATTCTTTTGGAACCGTAAGGACATAAGAAGGATCCTCCTTCGTCTCGTCGCCGGTAAAGAAATAGGACAGGTCATAAGAGGTCAGCGGATCTTCGCTGTCTTTTGTCAGATCCTCAGCCGTCTCGCTGTGATCTGCAGGCTTCTCTTCTGCCTTCGGTCCATATTTCCACTTCAGATACTCCAGGATCCGGGGATCGGAACCGCCCGAGATACAGGAAGTATAACCGATATAGTACATATTACGGATCGCATTGTCCGGTCGGGAGACGAAGTTGATAAAAGCTTCTGCCGCCTGCTGCTTGTCACGGTCATGACCGATACCGCTTTTCAGCATGCACCAGCCATCGAAATAGATATTGGTGCTTTCTTCAGGGACCGCAAAATCCAGCCGGAAATCATCCTCATCGGCCTGGTCCATGGTATAGACCGCATCACCGGACCATTGATAATTGGCTGCAACCTTGCCTGTAATCATATCCGCTTTTCCGGCATCCACTTCAAAGGAATAGACATTGTCCTTCATGGTCTGAAGCCAGTCCTGCACCCTTTTTATCATGGAAGGCGAGGTGTCATTCATGACATCTTCCAGCTTCTCTTTATAATCGGAAGCGCCGGTAAAGTCCGGATCCAGAAGTTTCTTATGTTCCAGGGCTCCCACCGCTGCGAAATAGCATTCCCGGACACTATCCTTGATGGTCACCCGGTTCTTAAACTTGGGATTCAAGAGGATGGACCATGTGGAGGCCTCCTTCTCTGTTACCAGATTCGGATTATAGACAATGCCGGTGATGCCCCACATGAAACCGGCCGCATAGCTGGACCAGGACTTACCCTGGATCTTATGACTTTGGAAGATCTTCGAAATATAGGGCGATACGCCATTGGTATAATAATTCAAAGGATTCTCCCTGTCGAAGAAGTTCTTGGACAGAGGGACCAGCTTAT
>JAQXPG010000024.1 GCA_029100405.1 Lachnospiraceae bacterium
CCCACGGTCTTAAGTTTTCTGCCGTCGATCCAGAGGAGATAGGTCGCCGGGCCGCTGGCAACCGAGAGCTCCGGGATCTCCTTCTCGATAAAATCCCTGACGTAAGCCTTATTCCCGGCAACATAGGCCCGCAGCTGATCCAGCCAGTCTCCGCACTCGTTAAAGGCCGAAACCGCCACATCGACTGCGAAGGCATTCGGTTCGCCGCACTCGTCGGTATTGAGGCCACGGTCTACCTTATGCCGGAGAAAAGGATCCGGCACCGAGATTGCCGACGTCTGAAGACCCGCGATATTAAAGCACTTGGTCGGGGCCAGGCAGGTGATACTGATGTCCCTGCAGACGGGCGAAGCCGCTGCGAAGGGAATATAGGCCGTTCCCGGATCTGTCAGATCACAATGGATCTCGTCCGAAACGACGATGACATGGTTTTCCTTTGCCAAATCGCCGATCCGCGCCAGCTCTTCCCGGGTCCAGATGCGTCCGACCGGATTCTGCGGATTACAGAGGAACATCATGGTCGTCTGCGGATCCGAAAGACGACGCGTCAGATCCTCCCAGTCAATGTCATAAGTCCCGTCCTCGCGGCGGATCAATTCTGACTCGTTGACCACACGGCCGCTATTCAGGACAGAATTGTAGAAAATATTGTAAACCGGCGTCAAAAAAACAACCTTTTCCCCCGGTGTCGTCAGCTTTCGAACGACACTGGACATGGTCGGCACGACTCCGGTCGAAAATATCAACCAATCCTTTTCCATGGTAAATCCATGCCGGTCTCTCCACCAATCGATGTAGGCCCGGTACCAGCGATCCGGCAGGAAGCTATAGCCGAAAATGCCTTGCTCAATCTTCCTTTTCATGGCCTCGCGAATCGGCGGTGCCGCCTCGAAATCCATGTCGGCGACCCACATGGGCAGCTCTCCGGGCTTGGTAATATCCCATTTAATGCAGTCCGTACCACGCCGGTCTACGATTTTGTCGAAGTCATAGTTCATACCTATTTTTCACTTTCTGTCCTTGTATCGAATTGTTCCATTCATATTGCCGAATTTCCCGGCAAAGCTTGAGTGAGCAAGCCCTGTCACATCTTTTTCTCCAGCTCCTTGACAACATCCCTCAGAACGCCGTCTTCAAAAGGATTCTCAAGGCCGACTTCCTTCAAGAGATCGGTGAAAAATTGCGATGCAGACAGGCGGCAAAGCTTGAGATAGCTCTCCCAGGCGCCCTTGAAATCCCGGTCCATCCAGTTCTTGTACTGGAGGGCATCGGTGCCGGCAATACAGTAATCAATATAATAAAGCGGGCAGTCATAGATATGATGCTGCTTCTGCCAGAAGCCGCCCTCCTCGAAATAGGCATTTCCACTATAATCCAGATGGGGCTTGTACTGGCGCTCCAGATCCCGCCAGACAGCCCGGCGTTCCTTGGGCGACAGGCCCGTATCCTGGTAACAGATTTCCTGGAATTCATCGACCATGGTTCCGTAAGGAATGAAGATCACCGCATCTTCAAAATGCATTTCCCGATAGTCATTGGCCCGGTCTCCGAAGAAGAGTTCCATCCATGGCTCGGTGAAAAACTCCATAGACATGGAATGCGTCTCAGCGGTTTCCATGGTGATATCCCTGTGCTCTCTGATCGGGTCCTCGTAAGCCAGATAACCCTGGAAAGCATGACCGCATTCATGTGTAATGACATCGACATCCCCGCTTGTCCCGTTGAAGTTGGCAAAAATGAAGGGCGACCGATAATCCGGAAGGTCCGTCATATAACCGCCGGTCTTTTTGGTTTTCCGCCCCTCGACGTCAAAAAGTTCATTGTCACACATGAAGTTCATGAACTCCCTGGTCTCCGGTGACAGTTCGCCATACATTTTCCGGCCCTTCTCCAGGATCTCAGAAGGGCTGCCGATGGGTGCAGGGTTTCCGTTTTTGAAATATACACCCTCATCGATATAGGATAATTCGGAAAGTCCCAGCCTCTTTCTACGCTTGTCGTGCAAAGCCTCGGCAAAGGGCACAAGATCACGTTTGACCTGTTTTCGAAACTCCTGCATATCCGACCGGCTGTAGCAGTTTCGATTCATTCTGGCATCACCGAGCGGCAGATAATTGGCATGACCCATCGCCTGTCCCTGAGCCGTCCGGTTCTTTACAAGTTTGTCATAGATCTCATCAAATTCTTCGACATGAGAAGAAAGGAAGTTCGAATACTTTTCCCAGGCTTCCTTTCGGACCGACCGGTCTGCCGAATGGAGATAGGGTGTCATAAGAGACAGGTTCAAAGTCTCTCCCTGCCAGTCAATCTTTGCGGTAGCCAGAAGCTTGTTATAAGAAGCTTCGAGTTTCTTCTCCTCTGCCATGAGAGAAAGGATCTTATCATCCACGGTCTTCTGGGCGATTTCGATATTCTTAAATGCCACCGGACCGATCTTCTCTTCGAGGTAGGGTCTATATTTCGAAGTCAGAAGCTTCTTCTGATAATCGACGATCAGTTTCTCAAAGATGGGCTCGTGCTCATCGGAGAACTCCTGCTCCTTTTCGTAATAGGGGTCCGTCATGTCACCGTCGTTTCGGATCATGCAGATCTCCCGCATGGTGCGGACCTTGTCTGTGATCTCGTAAAAACGCTTGTGGACCCGAAAGGCCTCCTCGCCGGAAGCTGCCCGGTCGAGATCCTCCCCGAGTTTCTGGAAATCCTTCTCTAACTTGTCAAAATTCACCCGTTCGTAGGGCATATCACTGAATTTCATATCGTTTTCTCCAAATATCTATTCCTTCGGCAGTTCCAGGGATCTGCTACCTCAGCAGTTTCAGGAATCTGCTACTTCAGCATGTTCATAGATCTATGCCTTCAACATTTTCATGCATCTATTACCTCAGCAGTTTCATAGATCTATTCCTTCAGCATTTCCATAGATCTATTCCTTCAATTACTTCAGCATCTCCGGCATAACCATGGCAGCCGTCATTTCTTCGTAGGTCTGTGGCTTGACCATCCACTCGGCCCTGCCATTCTTCACAAGAAGAACGCCCGGTGTCGGATTGGAGTTATAGTTCATTGCCATGGAATAGCCATAGGCACCGGTTGAAAACATAGCCAGGATGTCGCCTGCCTCAGCTTTCGGTAAGGAATAATCCTTTAAAAGGATGTCGCCCGACTCGCAGTACTTGCCGCAAACCGTGACCTTCTCCGTTCGCTCGGCATCGGCCTTGTTGGCAAGCACGGCATCATAGTTCGCCTGATAAAGGGCAACCCGGATATTGTCACCCATGCCGCCATCGATGGAAACATATTTCCGCAGGCCGGGGATATCCTTGATCTGGCCTACCTTATAGAGGGTGATGCCAGCCTCGGCAACGATCGAACGGCCCGGCTCGATGACGGCTGCCGGAAGGGGAATGCCGATCTCTCTGCTTCTCTTCTTCAATTCCTCCATCAGAGGGTCGAGGAAGAAGGAGTATGGCTTTCGGTCTTCATTTGTATAAGTGACACCATAACCTCCTCCGAAATTCACTTCCTGAATCACAGCGCCGAAACGGTCCTTGATCTTCTTGGCCCAGTCCATGAGAACGTCCAGGGCCTGGAGAAAAGCGTCATTCTCGAAAAGCTGAGAGCCGATATGCATGTGCAGTCCTTTCAGTTCCAGCCACTCGGAATCCAGAATCGACTGAATGACCGGGAAGAAAATGTCCTCTTCCAGGGGAATGCCGAATTTTGAGTCCTTCTTGCCCGTTACGATATAGTCATGCGTCGATGCCGCAACGCCCGGCGTAATCCTGACCATAATCTGCATCTTCTTCTGATACTTCTTGCAGGCAGCCTCGATCAGGGGCACTTCCTGCAGGCCGTCCAGAATGATCCGGCCGACACCGTAGCGGACAGCTTCGTCGATCTCTGCCGGCTGCTTGTTATTGCCGTTGAATTCGATCCGCTCAGCCGGGAAGCCCGCCTGTTCTGCGATATAAAGTTCACCACCGGAAACGACGTCGATCGAAGCGCCCTGCTTTTCGACCAGCTTCAGCATGCCGGTCGCACAAAAAGCCTTGGAAGCATAGGCGACACGGTTTCCCGGGTACTTGTCCACGAAATCCCGCTTCAATTCCTGAAACCGTGCTTCGATATCGCTGGCAGATAAAATGTAGACCGGTGTACCGAACTTCTCCGCCAGCTCCACGGTATCGCAGCCGTCCCAGAACAAATGTCCGTTTCTGATTTCCTTTGCAATTGCAGCCATGAGTTACCTTCTTTCTTTTTCCCGGTAGTTGTTACCTGATTTGATAGATAAAATTTGTTTTGATATATAAAATTTGTTAAGAAATACGTGTTCCTTGTCGCGTGTTCATTAGCCAAAAAAGAGCTTCTTTAAGAACCTTAAAGTTCTTCTTTAGAGCCTTAAGCTCTTCTGTAGAACCTTACAATTCTTCTTTAGAACCTTTTGGAGGCGAAATATTCGATATATGGAATCTTTTTCATTTCATGCGTGTTTTGGCGTTAAAAAAGTTCTTCCTTAAAACCTTAAAGTTCTTCTATAGATCCTTTTTGAGGCGAAATATTCGATATATGAAATCTTTTTCATTTCATGCGTGTTTTGGCGCCAAAAAAGCTCTTCTGTAGAACCTTTTGAGGTGAAATATTCGATATATGAAATCTTTTTCATTTCATGCGTATTTTGGCGCCAAAATAAGCTATTTTTTAGGGGAAAAATTCAATATAGAAAAAGTTTTGAAAATGATGCGTGTTTTTTAGTGGAAATATACGCATCATTTTAAAAAGATTTCATATATCGAATTTTCAGCCCCAAAACCGCCTTATTTTACCGAAAAAAGCGCATCGTTTGAAAAAGATTTCATATATCGAATTTTCAATCCCAAAGCTGCCTTATTTTACCGAAAAAAAGCGCATCATTTGAAAAAGATTTCATATATCGAATTTTCAATCCCAAAGCTGCCTTATTTTACCGAAAACAAAGCGCATCATTTTAAAAAGATTTCATATATCGATTATTCTCTCAAAATTCATTCTTCGTTTCCACAAAAAGTGTATTTCCCGGCATGCCTCCTTGATCGACCTCCTTCATACAAGACTTTATCCGATCTTCTTAACACTAAGCCTAATACATCGTTACATGCCATGCAAGTCGTGTATAATAGAGGTAGTTCATAAATATAGACCAAAGTGCAGAATGGATCTTTTGTTCTGATCCCTGTGTTCTGATCCTTGTGTTCTGCATCACAATAGTTCATCTGTCAGGAGGCCAACATGACTCCCACTTCATTGATTGAAAAAATAATATCTAACCCGGTTCTTATGACCGTCGCCATAGCCTGGCTGCTTGCCCAGGGTTCCAAGATGGTCATAGAAATTGTCAAGGGAGATTTTAAAATCCAACGTCTGACCGGAGCCGGCGGTATGCCTAGTTCTCACACAGCTACCGTAACAAGCCTGGCCGTATCCTGTGGCATTGTCGAAGGCTTCAACTCGACCGAGTTTGCGATCGCCCTGATCCTTGCCATTGTTGTGATTGCAGACGCTTTGTCTGTTCGGGCAGAGGCGGGAAAGCATGCCAAAATCTTAAACCGCCTTCGTGAGAGGGAGTTGGATGAGATGAAAGCGCCCTCCCATCAGATCCCTGATGATAAGTCAGCGAAAAAAGAGGAGACGAAAGTGCTCTCCCATCAGACCCCTGATGATAAGTCAGCGAAAAAACATATATTGTCAAATCAGGATTCTGAAAATGACCCGGTATACGAGGAAAATTTCACTTCACATTCCACCCCTCTCTTCGACAAACCTCTGAAAGAAGAACTGGGGCACACCCTACCTCAGGTCATTGTCGGTGGTCTGATTGGTATTGTGACTGCTCTCCTTTTTACGCCCTTGCTCTAAGGAATCGCCAACAACCTGATTGGTATTTTCGGCTGCTACTACCGTCGCGTCTCTGTTCTAATCGCTGATGATCACCTTCGTCTGCTCTTCCTTGCAATTGTCCGGCTCGATGATCTTCTCGCCCAGACCTTTCACACGAATGACACCGGAACCCGGGTTCAGGATGGAATCCACCTTGGTCGTCACTTCACAATCCATATCATAAGCGTATTCAAAAGCATAGCTTGTGTTTACCAGTTTGCAGTTCACAAGTTTCAAGCCTTCGATATAATCCAGACCCTGGGTGGACTCGATCGTACAATTGATCAGGGTTATATTTCTCGAATTCCAAGCCAGATACTCGCCGGAAATGTAGGAATCGTAGACGGTGATGTTTTCGCAATTCCAGAAGCAGTCCTTGGTCAGCAACTTGGAATGATGGATTTCGATATCGCGGCCGCCGTCGAAGGCGTAGTTTCCGTAGAGCTCGAGGCTGTCTGCATAGATGTGGCTCGAATTCATGCCAAAATAGTCGCCACGCGCCACGACATGTTCGAGGCGGACACCGTCGCAATTCCAGAAGGTCTCCGCTGCGTTTATCAGCGAGGTATTTCGAAGGGTCACGTCGAAACATCGACGGAAGTTCTTTGGTGCTCCAATCATGGAGTCCTCAACCAGCAGATGCTTGGTGTACCAGACGCCGGAGCGGCCCATTTCCTGCCAGACGCAGTCCTTGACCTTCACATCTTCGGAATACCAGAGGGGGTATTTCCATTGGAACTCACAATTGTAGAGTTCGATCTGCCTGCTCTCCTTCAAAGGACTCTCGCCGTCGTGGAAAACAGTATCGTAAATTTTCAGGTTCTCGCCCCGGTAGAGAGCCCGCTCGCCGGAGAGGGACTCCTGGCGAATCTCTTCATTCATCCGTTTCACGGGATTGAAACGGATGGGGGATTTTCCATCCATATTGGCCTTTGTATCGCTATCACGATCTACTTCCCGATTTCCATCCATATTGGCCTTTGTATCGCTATTACAATCTGCTTTTCGATTTTCATTTATTGTTTGAGACTGACTCATTCCTGCCTCCAATGCTTAACCTA
Organism: Lachnospiraceae bacterium; assembly: GCA_029100405.1. GTDB lineage: Bacteria > Bacillota > Clostridia > Lachnospirales > Lachnospiraceae > Lachnocurva. The sequence continues at coordinate 6,975 of JAQXPG010000024.1, forward strand.
GTAACCTACTATGATTTACTTCCTTAAGTTTGCGCTTTCAGAGACGATTCGTCAATTTATCTGGAGAAATTTAAGAAACATTTTATAAAATATAATCGTCGATAGCCCAGTAGACATTCCTTTCTTTTTTGAGTATGCTAATCTAAGTATACGATTGTGGATATTCTAATCTAAATATCCGAAAAAGGGATAAGAATTTAGAAAGTGAGTTCATTATGCAGTCAGGCTTTATAGATATTCATTGTCACATCCTTCCCGGCTTGGATGACGGTTCCAAGTCTATGGACATGACAAGAGAACTTCTTCGTCTGGAAATCAAGGAAGGGGTCCGGCAAATCGTATTTACGCCGCATCTGAGAGACCCGTGGATGCATCAGATTTCATCGGAAGATACAGAGAACGCTTTTCATGCGGTTAGGGAAATGGCAGGACAGGAGTTTCCTGATCTGTCCCTCTACCTCGGTTCGGAATTTATGTACTCAGGCCATGTCCTGGAAAATCATAAAGACCGCATCCGGCCTATGAATCAAACCAGCTTTGTCCTGGTGGAATTCCTCCCGTCCGATGACTGGACACGGATCCGGGGCGGGGTGCAGGAGCTGTTGCAGGCCGGATTCGATCCGATCCTGGCGCATTTTGAACGATATGCATGCCTCGTTGAAAAGCCCGACCGGGTATATGAACTTACGGAGATGGGGGTCTACATTCAATCCAACACCGGTGCAACTCTGCACCCGGAAAGCCGGAAAGTCAAGAAATTCTTAAAGACCATGTATAAGGACCGGCAGATCCATCTCATGGCAACCGACTGCCATGATCCGGAGCGACGGGCGCCACATGTCATGGACGCCTATCGGCTGGTCGCCAAGAAATTTGGCGAAGATTATGCAAATGACATTTTCTGCAACAATGCTCTGACTCTCCTTCAAGGCGAGTACCTGTGACAGCTGGAAAAACCCCCTTTTCTTCAAGACGAGTACCTGTGACAGCTGGAAAAGCCCCTTTTTTCAAGACAAATACCTGTGACAGCAAAAAAGCCTCACGGCTTCTCCGGACCAAAACTGCTATCGAAGCGGCAATGGTCCGAAAAGCCGTGAAGCTTCAGTTTTTAGGTGAATAGGTGCTGTTATGCGTTTTCTGATAGTCCAGGATCATGGATGCATTCTGCAATTCCATCCCTGATAATGTCACATTGGCAGCCGGCGTGGTCCCCTGATACCAGGACTTCGTCTGAAAATACTGATTCAGTTCCGACGACTGAAATATAGCCCCATGCCTTGCATAGATCTCATTTCTGGCATAAGTCAGCTGCTGAGGTGTAAACTTTTCCAGATCCGCATCTGTCAAAGCGGTCGTTGCAGCGTTCGGAAGGAGGAAACCATTCGGATCTGCCATTGCCTGGTCCAGGGTCTGGTCCCCGGCCTGAGTTGCGGGCAGCTGGCTCGGCTCCGGCTCCGGTTTTTTCCCTTCTTTCTGATCTTTCTCCTTTTTTTCTGAGCCAGAGTCCGACTTCGCAGATTTCCCCTTTTCGGCTTTTCCAGCCTTCTCTACCAGCTCATCTTCTGTCTTCTGAGAAGGAGCAGAGTTCGAATCCTTCTGGAAGAACTTAATATAGCAGAAGCCCAGAATCAGAACCGCCGCCAAGACGATAGCAAGAATCATAAACAGTTTCTTCCAGAGATTGGAGGAATCTTTCTGCTTAAAATCAACCACCGGCTGTTCTGTCTGAACTGTCTCTTCCGTCTTTGTCTCGAGAATCAGGGGAGCAGTTACCTGCTCCTCTGACTGGGCTTCACTCGCCTGGATAGCTCCGGTTTCCTCTGCATGAACCAGCTCAGGCGCGATCGGTTTTTCCTCTGACCCAGGTTGTTCCGGCTTAGCTGCCTTGTTTCCGGCCTGGTCTATATTTATAGTGACTACTTGCGCTCCACAATGCCAGCAGAACTTTGCGCCGTCCGACAGCTTTGTACCACATTTTCTACAATACATAATTTACTCTCCAAAGCTTTTCAGTCCATCCGACACTTCATGATTCCAATCGTCCACGTTCTCAGAGATAATTTCCCGATACATGGCAGCGCCATCCGTATAGCCGGTGATATAGGTGCCCCAGCCATCTGCCGTGTCAATATGGCTTTCTCCGTAGAGATCTCCACTCGGCACATCACCTCCATCCGTCACACCCTTGAAGCAAACCGGGATATAAACCGGTGTCGGGTTGAAGGATCCATCCGAAGAATTGACCGTTGCCGAACAAACGACAAAGAGAAGGTTATGAGAATCCCAATCGTCATCCGGATCTTTATTGATCAGAAGGTACATACCTGCATACTTAACATCGGAAACCGAGGCATCAGAATATCTTGCATAAAATGCTGTGATCTCATCCTGGGCCTGCTTCTGCAGATCTGCCAGCCGATCATCCTTAAGATCCGACAGCTTCTCAAGATAGCTCTCCAGTCCGGTCACCTTAACAGTATACTTCTTCTGCTTGGGCAGATAGCCATAATTCCGAATAAAGTCACTCTCCATGCCCTTTTTCAAGGTCAGAGTCACCTCATCGCCATTCGAAAGCTGATTCTCGCTGCTAACATCAAAGTAGGAAGCCTCTTCTGGCATACTATCCCAATCGAGAGAACCTTCCCCATTCATTCCCTGAAAGGATAAATCTAATTTCAGATCCTTTTTCGTCACTTTCTTCAGGCCACTGACTTTATAGTCGAAGTCTTTAAATTTAAGGCGAACGCGGCAGTACTTTCCGATCTCTTTGGAATCCAGTTCCTTTGAGAATTTACAACGAACTCTCTGTCCATTGGAAAGAGCTTCTGTCTTACTCAGTTTGACAGGGGTATCGCTATCGAGATATTCCTCTACCAGAGCCAAGGCAAGTTTTTCCTCCTTATTACCCTTGATTTTCGAGCTGCTGCCAAACAGATCCGCAAGATCCATCAGACCTTGGTACTTCTTGATCTCCCTCTTACCGTCGGAAGTAAGCTTGATCTTTCCGGCAAAATCTTTCTCCAGTTTGTCTGTATCCAGTTCTACGCTTGCAGTTCCATATCCGTCGTAGCCCTTGGTCTTGACCTTGACGTATTTATTCAGATCGATCGTCCTCGGTAAAAAAAGAAAGAGAAGAAGACAGACGAAGGCAAGTGCGGCCACACAACCTCCGATAATATAAGGTTTCTTATTCTTCGGTAATTTCACTCCAGTTCCAGAAGGCTGGCTCTGGGCCTGGTTTCCGAACGGCAGCGGCTGGTCCTTGGCCTGGTTGGGCTGAGCTTGGTCCGGTTGGCCATTTGCCTGGTTGGCCTGTGCCGGGTTCGGCTGGCTCTGAGCCGGGTCGGCTTGGTTCTGGGGCTCGCCCAGTTTGGCACCACAATTCTGGCAGAAAACCGCATCTTCCGGGTTATCTGCACCACATTTCTTGCAAATCAACATAATAATCCTCCCTTTAAATTATATAACTCCTATGCCCAATCTATGATATGTGTGACAAAAGCAGCTTTTGACACTGTGATCATTTGCAGTAAACACATGCACAGATGCTTCGAAGAAATCCCCCGCCTATAAACAATTAGAAGAAATCCCCGCTCAACAGAGATTTCAGATCTTCAATGTCCGAAGCTGGCAGATAGAAGGATGCACCCGTCTTTACCATGAGAAATACCTTGACAGCCAAAGTCAAGAAGACCGCTGCAAATAGCAGAAAATAAATCAAACCATTTTTCCCCTGGTCTGCAATCGGCAGATCTACTGCAATCAGTATCAGACCCCAGATGCTTCCTGCAAAGAAGACAAAGCATCCTGCAATCGGATTGATCAGTAAGACAATAAATGAGAACAAGATCACCGGCACAAGGGTCATGCTCCGAAGAGAGACCAGGGCAATCGCCTGTTTGAAATCCAGAGGATTCTTCACGATCATCATGACCAGGAAAATACATCCGGCAAGAATCAGTTGAAACAGGATACTATATGCCAACGTGCCAAAGAAAATTTTTCCATAGACCGGTTTCAAGGCATCGGATTCGCCGAAGAAGCCTGCCAGCTTTGCCAGTGTTTGTCCCTCGAAAAGCATTCCAAAAAGAGCGGAAAGAATTGCCTGAATCACAATAAATCCACACGCCAATTTTACGTCTTTATATTCCACAAACTTCTTTCCAATATCTGCAGGATTCTGCATAAATATCTTCCATGTATTAAATAAGTTTTTGAAATAGACGCTTACCTGATTCGGCTGAGCCGGGGTTGCCTGCTGGTTCTGGTATGCCTGCTGATTTTGATTGACCTGCTGACTCTGATATGCCTGCTGATTCTGATTTGCCTGCTGATCTTGATTGGCCTGTTCCTGCGCCTGATTTGTCGCATGACCCTGGTTCAGCTCTTCCTGCGCCGGGATTGCTTCATTAGACCGGCCCTCTGCCTCCTGTTTCGAAGTTTCCCCATCGGACTGACTGACAGGTGTTCCGCAGTTCGGACAAAAAGTCATATTCGGTTGGAGCTCTGCTCCACATTTTTTACAAAACATTCTTTCCTCCCTCTACATACAAACAAAAATCAAATCCTTCCAATTACTAGTGACACGATGAAATCTGTACAAACCCTCCCTTAAATTTATAAGTTTCTACGGTGCAAAATCGATAGATAAATATATTATACCCGTTTTTTTGAATCACACAAATAAAACCAAACCCCAAAATGGAATAATAATCCTCACTCCCCTACTCCAGCGATTTCAACGCCCGCTTAGCATCCTAAATCTTTTTCCACTCTTTCATTATGGAAGACATTATGGAAGATTCAAATCCTGCCGATAAGCCTATAGAAGGAATCCAAAAAGAAAGGCGGTCCCTATGTCGAATCTCGATCCGTTCAGTCGGCTTAGTTCTATAGGCAATCTTCGAACTTATACCAAGAATCTCACCATGACCAAGCAATGGAAACAACGGAAGGAATCCGGCCAGATGGTGGTCCGCTACAATGAAGACAACTACATCACCGAAGCCGGGAAGAACATGGCACGGAAGAAACAGGCCGACTACCAACTGCTTACCGAAATGCAGGAAGAACAGAAGAATACCGACACCCGGCTGCAGGAGATCCACGATAAGCTTGCCTATGGCGCTTCGCTCAACGACGATGAGCTCGAATATCTAAAGGATAAGGATCCACAGCTTTATACCAAATTGAAGGCCGAGCAGGCCCAAAACGAAGCCTTTGCGAAGAAACTTTCCCAGGCGAAAACGAAGGACGAAGCCAAGCAGATCATGATTGAGCGAGAAAACTCTGCCCTGATGAAAGTAAAAAGTGTCGAGAACAATTCTCATATCTCCATTGCCGACAAGCTGACCATCTACCAGGAAGCAAACCGTTCCGTGAACCAAGGGCAGGAGATCTTCCGCCGTTTCGTCGCATCCGGAGCCTATGACCGCCTCCCGACCGAAGAAGAAAAACTCGAAGTGGAAGCAGAGAAGAAGAAGGCCGAGGAATCAGAGCTCTTAAGGGACAAGAAAGAAGGGAATACTACAGATCCGGCCGAAAACCAAGTTGCCGAGGAGAGCAAAGTCTCTGATCCGACCGAAAAACAAGATGCCGGGGAGAAAAAGGTCTCTGATTCTTCCAAAAGTCAGGCAAAAAGGGAAGGCAATCTCCCAAGTCAGCCCCTCTCCGAAAATCAAAGTAATGAAGCAGCCGACAGCAAATCCGTCGATGCTGTTGAGGGTACAGAAAAAGCGCGCAAGGTGAAACGTGCAGAACATGGCACCGGAAATACTGCTTTTTTGCATTCCGATTCCTCTTCCCACATTTCTGCAGGGATCAGGTTAACGACAAGCCCTTCAGACAGGGATCTCAAAGGCATCGAACGCTCCATTGATCTGCATGCATGATGCATGCATGATATTGGGTCTAATTACCCTTTCTCGGCAGTTCAATAGCATATCTATGAATATCATCCAGGAGATAAGGATTTCGTATCTCGTCATAGAGAAACAAATCAATTCTCTTAAGCGTAGGGATCCAGTCGATTTCATCCCTCAGCCGTTCGATATCCTCCCCGCCCTTGATCACAATATCGATATCACTGGTCGGACGTGCCGTGCCGACAGCATAGGACCCGAAGAGATAAACATGCTCCACATGATGAGCAAGGCAAATCCGAACCACCTGATCCAAAATCTCATTCAGACTCAGATCATATGCATGAATTTTCTCTTGCAGCTCTGAATTTGTCATTGACTGTCTTTCTTCCTTCGCGTTTTATAAGTCGTCATCCTCTTCCATCTTCTTCATATACTCAGAAGCCGTTGAAGAGAACTGCTCCAGCAATGGTAAATAAATGTCGATAATTCTTCTGACTGAATTCCTCGCCAGACTACCATCATAGTCGTGCGTCAACTCATTCCGATCCAGAAGCATTTTCATCCAGACATCCCCGGAAATCAGTCCAAGCTGCCCAGCCATACGCAATGTTTCTCTAGGAGATCCACTAGCAAAACTGACAACTTTATGATAGCCGACAATAACATCCTTCATGACCTTCCAGGCGATATCAAAAGTCAGGCAAAACTTCTGTACCGTTCCACTGATCACAAAATCATCCGTCAAATCTCTCTGCCTGGCTTTCTGCAGCGAAGCCAAACTGCTCCGAAAGCTCCGATAACGATTCAAATACTTCTTTTGAAACATGATGAACTCCCTCTTCGAAATATAGCCCACTCAAAAGTTCTTCTGAAATTCATCCTTCGGCCGGATAAATACGAAGAAGACCTCCCCGTGATTCTCACTATCAATCAGCCTTCCGATATCCACAACCGGAAGGATGCCCCCGTCCTTCTTAATGATACGGTATTCCACATAATCTTCCCGGTGGCTGCCTTCGGATGCCGATCCATCTGCTCTCTGATCACCATTCTCAAGCTTGACCTTTTGATCCCCCGAAAAACTTCCTTCCTTCATCGAACCATCCTTTTCCTCGATCTGTCTTTGGATCGACTCCTCCACCCGGTCCAGATCCTCCGGATGCACAAAACCCCGGAAACTATGCTTCGACCAATCCAAAAACTCCTCAAAATCCCTGCAGCCTGTCATCCGAATCAGATCCTGATTGGCAAAAAGGATCTCCTCATCTCCTGCTGCACTGTAAATCATAAAAGCTCCCGGCATACCATTCACGACATCCTTGAGAGAGAACCCCAGCTGTGTCCGCTTCACATCCGCCATAGCCGGTAAGAAATGCATACAGCGATGCTTGCCTGCGATCTTCGCAGCGTAAAGCGCTTCATCTGCATAGTTAAGAAGGGTATTTATTTCCCCCGCCTGGGCAGGATAATCCGCGTAGCCGGCCGAGATCGTAAACCGATAGTGCTTGTTCTCATATTCAAAAGATTGATCCCTCTCCACCGCAGCCCGGATCAGCTCCTCACACTCCCTCGGACTCTTGCCGAAAATCACGGCGCAGAACTCATCCCCGCCGCTTCGCGCGACGATCGACGACTCCGAAAAAGACGCCCTAAGATTCACCGCCAGATTCTTCAGTGCCGCATCCCCGATAATATGCCCATAGAGATCATTGATCTGCTTGAAATCATCGAGATCAATAAAAGCAAGCGTCATCCGACCATCCGGATTGTTTGCCGTAAACTTCGCTAGTGCCTCCATGAGTCCACGCCGGCTGAGAAGCCCCGTCAACTCATCTGTGATAGCCTTTCGAACCAGCTCCTTATGCTGTTGTCTCGTGCGGAGCAGGAGATAAATGACGACCGTAGCGAACATTTGGTAGATCACGCCCAACAGCAGGACCATAGGCATTCTTACGGACTTCCAGCCATCTTTCCTCTCCACATTGAGAGTCCAGGTTACGCCACCCGCGTCAAAGCTTGCCCGGACAGGATGCGACAGACGAACCTCCTTTCCCTTCCCGGAAGAGGTTACTGTGACACGCTTCGATGAAAGCGGAGATTCCGTCGCAGTCAAGCTATAATCATAACCAATTTCCTCCAGGGCATCGAGTGTCCTCTCGAAAATATCCGGCACCTTAATAATTGCAATGGCCAGTCCCCAGAAGGTTCTCTCTCCATCCTCTCCGGATGTAAAAATCGGATTTCGAATAGCAATTCCATATCCTCCCTGTTTTAAAGCAAAAGGCCCCTGCATGACAGTTTTCCGGTTTTGGATACTGTATCGTGTCACATCTCTTCGCTTGTCATCCGCCAGAAGGTCAATCATTCCAGCTTCATTCCCCTGATAGGGATAGATATACTGTACCTTAGCATCCGGTGCCAGCTGAATACTGGAAATGTAGTCCTCCATCTCATGTGCTGCAATCCGGTCAAAATTATTCACCCGACCATCCGCAGCAACAACGGTATCATCCAGGGCATCTGTAATATTCCTGCCAGCTTCAAAATCGATCCGAAGTCCCTCCGCATAGATCCTGGCATTCAGCCTGGCCCGTTCTTTCTGTTGACTGATGTCCGCCTGATAGGCAGTCCGCGCCTGCCAGACCAAGATACATCCCATAGCCAGGAAAACCAATAGAACCAGGATTTTTTGTTTGAAATCGAGTCTTTCCTTATGCATAACAGATAACCTATCTCATCTAATATCTTATGGTTTGATACGATTATACTGGTAATGCGTCCAAATGAAAAGGCAATTAATAGTGCCTGTCACCAGATATTCGTTGAATTTATCCTAGAATTTATCTATAATCAAAATATCAAGGAGGTACTCATTATGATTATTGACACTGATAAAACTGTTTCGATGACGGAAGCTAATCAGAACTTCTCCAAGGTTGCCCGTATGGCAATGGAATATGGTGACGTCACTATTCTGAAAAACAACAAAGTTTTTCTGACTGTCCACTATGCTCAACAAGATGATTCTGTAAAAGCAGCATCTGATGCAGATGTGCTTGCTTCCTCGGAAAAGCTCTTGAAACGAAACAGACACGTTTATGAGGAACTTGCCAAATGAATATGCTGAGCAAACAGCAGATTCTTCTGTTGCACTCACAATTAATCAGGCAATCAGGAAAAGCAGACGATCGCGTCCTTCGAACTTGGGTTCTCGCACACATAGCCTAATAAGTGCATTCTCTTACCTTTCCCCTCAGAACCAATACGTCGGATTGCATTAACAGTGCCTGTCACCAGCTATCTAATAGAAACGTTGATTTTTCAGGCTTTTCAAAGTCTTTTTTTCGATTGAGCGCTAACCCTCATCGGAAGTTAAGAATTTCCTTCCCATATTTATAGCAGTCCTCGATAGTGCTTCTTGTTCCACTATGGCTACCGGCATCTATCACAAAAACCTTATCAGATAATGCGGCTATTAGGCGATTCCTTTCCGGAAAGGTATAGTTCCTTGGTTTTGTACCCGGTGGATACTCTGATAGGACACAGCCACGAGAAGCGATTTCATCATACAATTTTCTATGTTCCGAAGGATAGCAAATATCCGGTCCGCATCCAAGAACTGCAATAGTATAGCCATCCCTCTTTATGGCAGCAGTATGGGAATAGGAATCTATGCCCTTAGCCATACCACTAATAATAGCGCCGTGCTCTGTAACAGCTTCTTCTGCAAGTGAAATGGCCCTCTGCTTTCCTTCCGCAGAACATCGTCTGGCACCGACAATTCCGATGGAATAGGCATATTGATTAATACATAGATTTCCTAAGGTATATAGAACGATCGGCATATCCGGCAAATTTTCAAAGCGTCGGGGATATCTGTCATCCATGAATGGAATGATCTCCACATTCTTAATTTGGCATGCAGAAACAATGGCCTTTGCTTTTTCCTTGATACAGACCGAATTCCTATATTCTAAAAAAGAACGTGTTCTGTTCTCGGCCAACCTGAGATGCTTTTCGGCTGTCTGGCATCTATATAATAGTTGTTCGGTAGATAAAGAAAAACACGACTCCAGGCTTCCGCATATTTTCAAGAGTCTGTTCTGACTGACTGTTCCGAACCCTGGTATGATAGAAAACTGTATGTATTTCAGAAGTGCTTCATTATCCATTCGCTATCCCTCATAAAATTTTCAAATCAGAGTCAAGGTATCGAAAAAATGCAGAAAACCGTCTACTTGATTCATCGAATCGCATACATCTGACTCGTAGAAACATCAAGATCTCTGCAGCCAAGGGCCAGTACCATATGCTCTCTTTGGATAACATCCGAAGCGTCCAGATCAGCAGCAGTTCTTGCAAGGCGGAGAAGTTTATGAATCACTCTGGCACTATATCCATATTTTTCGCTGGCTGATCTCAAAATCTCTGTACATTCACGATCCAGCTTACAATACTGTTGAATCTGTGAAGTATTCATTTGTGCATTACAATTCACTTCTTCATCATGCTTAAATCTTTCCTGTTGAATGTTTCTTGCCTCTTCTACTCGTTTCCGTAATTCCGCTGAAGTATAATGATTCTTCTTCTCTTCCAGCTCAAAGAAATTGATCTGTGCAACGCTTTTCTGAATATCCATTCTTTCCAGAATGGGACCTGAGATCTTACTTCTGTAGTGAAGGATCTCATAATCGGTACATCGACATTTCTTCGACGGGAAATAGCCACATGGACAAGGGTTCATCGCTGCTACAAACATGAAATTGGCCGGGTAAGAGTTCGTTCCGTTGACCCGTGAAATTGTAACTCTTTTATCTTCCAATGGCTGACGCAGAGCATCCAAAGTACTTTTCGAAAATTCAGCCAGTTCATCCAGGAACAGAACACCATTATGCGCCAAAGATACCTCTCCCGGCTGTGCATAACTCCCACCACCTATCAAAGCATTCAAAGAAACATTATGATGCGGTGCACGGAAAGGACGCTCTTTGATCAAACCACCCCCTGCATCCAATAGTCCGGCAATACTATGGATCTTTGTAACTTCCAAAGCTTCCTGTTCCGTCATCCCAGGCAGTATCGTTGGGATTCGTTGCGCGATCATCGTCTTTCCACAGCCCGGTTCACCGATCATTAATACATTATGTCCGCCCGCTGCCCCAAGAACAATTGCCTCTATCAGGTCTTCCTGCCCTCGCACGTCCATAAAATCAAAGGAACTGCCAATGTTAGAATGATCTCTATTGACCTCCAGACCGGAATCAGCCTGCTTGGCTTTATCCCGGTCGGTTTCTGCATCCGTCTGCAGATCCGTGAAGCGAAGCTTTCCTTCAAGGAAACGAACCGTCTCAGGTAAAGATCTCACCGGACAGATCCGCATTCCAGAAATTGAAGCCGCCTCCTCTCGGTTCTCAAATGGTACGATTACCGTTTTGATCCCACATTTCTTTGCCTCTGTTATCATAGAAAGCACGCCATTGCAGGGACGGATCCTTCCGTCCAGGGCAAGTTCTCCAATAAATGCGTATTCGCCAAGATTCCTGGCTGAGATCTGATTGGTCTGAAACAGCAGCGCAATAATCATACCGAGATCAAAATGAGAACCTCTTTTTTTCCGATTCCCAGGTGCCAGACTAAGGATCACTTTATCCTTTGGCAGATCATATCCGCAAGATTCGATAGCAGCCTGGATCCGTTCTCCAGCTTCTTTAATTGCCTGATCCGGAAGTCCTATGATTGAAATCATCTGTTGCTGACCGCGAATTGTGCTAGCTTCAATCTCCACCATGAAGCCTTCCACACCCGATGTCGCCATACTTCTTACTACAGTCGCCAAATATCTACCCCCCTGCTTTCAGTACTACACAAATCTCATAAAACAGCCAGTCAAGATCTAGGATTTTTTCTGTCTGCCAATCACCATGGAAGCCACAGATCATCTTCTTTCATATCCTTCTGGATCAGCAGTTCCTGTTCGGCATGGGAGATCCTGCCTTCCACAAACATCCTGTACTGCTCCCTGCTGTTATTCCGAAACGCCCCAAGTACCCTGTCCGTTGTGACCAGATCAGACATCATTTCCGAAATCTGTCTCGCCGGTGTTTGCTGAACCTCCTGCGATTGTCCGATCGGATTTCTATGATTCACAAAAATCCCATAACTACTGTATTGGTAATCCAAAGGTTCTCGTACCATCCTGGCCTTAACCGGATTGAGATGAATGTAACGACTTACCTCCAGAAAATACCTATCATCCTCAATCAGGCATGATACATATCTGCCTTCAAAAAGATGTCCCGAAAAATGATATTTTCCATTAAAGATTCTGGCATAAGGATGCAGCATTCGCTGCATGATTTTCCATAACTCTGTCCCGTCCGTTTTGATCAATAGATGAAAATGATTTGTCATTAAACAAAGAGAGTGGATTTGGAATGGATAACGTTCTCTGGCCTTTTGGATACAGAAAAGAAAATCCAGATAATCCTCCTCATCTTTAAACAGAGCCAGCCTTCTGTTCCCCCTGCTCATTACATGATATACCGCTCCCGGATACCACTCTCGTTTCTGCCTCGCCAAATGAATCTCCCCCATTCATTTTTCTCATCATTTTGCTCTATATATAAGGCAGCCTTCATTCTACTAAGACCTCTTCTTCAAGGTATAAAAGGCTTCTACATACCCAAGGATTCTGTCCCTTTCCCCACTGTCCAGGGCATTAAACTCGGTAATCAGCCTCCCCGTTTCCGAATGAATATCTACAGTATAATAATCCTGATTCTTCCCTCTGCTCGCCGCGGAGTCCACACCTGACAGCAACCACTCCGGGGTCACGTCCAAAGCTTTACATATGGCAAGGATCTTGTCAGAAGACGGATTGGTCTTATTTTTCTTCCATTCACTGATCGTACTCTGTTGGATCCCCGCCTTCCCGGCAAACTCCTTCTGCGATATGGAAAGCTGCTGTAATCTCTCAAAGATTCTGTCACTGATCGTCATATTCTCACACTTTTATTATATTATCTTTGTATTAATTCAACTATATGAATTATTTCATATAAAAAATCCGGTGTCAAGTCTTTTTTCATTTTTGAGATTTCAACCAAAAATGAGATTTTAAATTCCGCCATTAATACCAGAGGTAGACGTTAGTCTTGCACAGGTTGCGTTTACTCTTTCATACAATAGTACTATGTTTGCCCTGTCCTTCTAACAACAATTTATGAACCGTGCCTGTCACCAGATATTCCTATCTACTGCTGTGGTGTCAATGTAAAAGCATTATCTCCAGATTCTGCTTTAAACCTATCGAATTCGATAGGTTTAAAATTGGGATTGTGAATTTGTTCCCACAAGCCCAAAATGAAATCGTAGAATGATTGCGCATCCAGTTTGCTATCACGATAAAAGCATTGTCTGTTAACAGTGCCTGTCACCAGATATTTGGGACAATATATTTGAAGGTGCGTGTGCTAACCGATCGCAGATTCAACCCGGCAGACGCGATCCCCGAAAAAAGAAAGCAGACGCCCGCGACCGGAAGCACTTTAATAATCGCAAATTCGTTTTATAAATACCGCGCACCTTCACAACTGATACTATCAAATAGTTCAAGCTGTCTCAACTCTTGACAGCTTATTCATCATGTCTAAAAAATAGCATTTGCCTAGCTCCGGCTGTCATTTCCTTCAAAAAAATAGGAACAGCTGAAATTATCAAACTTTCAAGTGCTCTCGGTTGACGCTAGG
>JAQXPG010000025.1 GCA_029100405.1 Lachnospiraceae bacterium
GAAATCGTTGCAAAGAAACTACTCATAAGACCTCCCGGGATTTTTCCTCTATCATAAAATCTATAAAAATCCTATACTTTTTAAAAGAATAAGACAACAGAAATACAAATAAGGCAATACAAATGAATACTAAAAACAATATATCTCAAAATGAGGCCCCATCCAAAGGCAATCCATACCAGTCTTCCCAGGAAACCCTGCCCAGGCAGAATGCAAAGCAGTCTTCCGAAGAGAAGCAGTTAAAACGAAAAACCTTCCTTCAGAAGCGCATCGTTGTATTCTTCGGTGCCATGATCTGCTGTGCCCTCTGGGGCTCGGCCTTTCCCTGTGTAAAAATCGGCATGAAGCTCTTTGCCATCCGGCCGGACCAGACTGCCGATCAGATCCTCTTTGCCGGCTGCCGCTTTGCCCTGGCCGGAATTCTTGTAATTATCGTCGGAAGCCTTCTCAAAAAGAAACCCCTGATCCCCAAAAAGCAGGAGCTTCCCTCTATTCTCTGGCTCTGCCTTTTCCAGACAGTCGGTCAGTATTTCTTCTATTATATAGGGATCGCCCACACCAGCGGCGTCAACACCTCGATCGTAGACTCCCTTTCGATTTTCCTGTCCATCCTGTCCGCTTCTCTCCTCTTTCGGATGGAGAAGCTGACCGGGCGGAAGATTTTAGGCTGTATCCTAGGTTTTCTCGGTGTCGTTCTTGTGAATCTGAACGGCGGCGGCTTTAACTTTCATATGACCTGGATCGGAGAAGGCATGATCCTCTGCTCGGCCATCACCTATTCCTTCTCTTCGATCTTTGCCAAGATTTTTTCCCGAAAGTCGGATCCGGTCCTTCTTTCCGGCTGGCAGTTCCTGATCGGCGGCCTGATTCTGTCGGTCGGTGCCATGCTTGCCGGCGCCCGGCCCAAGAGCCTGACGCCCGGATCTTTCCTTCTCTTCCTCTATCTGGCCTTCATTTCCATGGCTGCCTACACGATCTGGACCATCCTGTTAAAATACAATGATGTCAGTCTGGTCTCGGTCTACGGTTTCATGAACCCGGTCTTCGGAGTTCTGCTATCGGCCCTCTTCCTCGGAGAAACAGAAGGCCTGAACTGGAATTACCTCCTGTCCCTCATTTTCATAGCTATCGGAATCAACCTGGTCAACCGCCAGGCGAAGAGAAATGTAAACCAGACAGCAGAAGTGACCAGTCAGAATACAAAATGATTCTGATTTAAATGAATATTGATAAGAACGGATACTGATACGAATCAGCAGGAATACAAAGTTAAAAAACTGCAAAAAACAACAGAAAAAGGAGAAAATATGAGTACAAATGACGCCTACAAGGACAGCATGATCGTTTTGAAGGACGAAAGTGGAAACGATGTGGAATACCACTATCTCGAGGAAGTCTTCTATCAGAACAGGACTTATATCGTCCTGGTTCCGGAGGCAGAACTGACAGCTCCCGGCGGCCACGTCGTCATCGCCGAATATATCACCGAGGGGGAGGAAGAAGGTATGCTCTACAGCGTAGAGGACGAGGATATTCTCCAGGCTGTCTTCGATGTCTTTAAGGAAGATTACAAGGACGTCTTTCGTTTTGCCTGAGAAACAAAAGAAGCTAAAAGCGGCCGGTCGGAGAGTCTTCCCATTGCTTCCGAACAAGCCTGCTTAGAAAAAGAGAGCGGATGGAATTTTCCACCCGCTCTCTTTTTTTGCACGAATCTTATTTCGATGCTCTTCTATTTTCGACTCCTGTACTCCATAGAGAACCGGTCTATATTTCAATACAGATTCTCTTCTCGTTCGGATTGTATGAATACAGATCCTTCACTTAGATCTCAAGAAGCTTGGCATATTCAGACAGAGCCCCGTCGGTATCGCCGGCCAGAACCTTCTTGGCCAGGGTCTTACCAAGCTGAACGCCTTCCTGGTCGAAGGAATTTACATTCCAAAGGAAGCCCTGGAACATAACCTTGTTCTCGAAATGAGCCAGAAGTGCACCCAGGGTCTCGGGATTTACTTCCTCGCCGACAAGAATACTGGAAGGACGGTTTCCTTCGAAGTTCTTGTTGGTGTTTTCATCCTTCTTTCCGCAGGCGAAGGCTACGATCTGGGCTGCAACATTTGCGCAGAGCTTCTGCTGGCTGGTAGAGCCCTGGATCTCGACGTCGTTCTGAAGCTGGGATTTTTTGAAGCCGACAAACTGCAGGGGAACAATATTGGTTCCCTGATGCAGAAGCTGATAGAAGGAATGCTGACCGTTGGTACCCGGCTCGCCGAAAAGAACCGGTCCTGTCACATAGGAGAGCTTTTCACCAAAACGGTTTACGGACTTTCCGTTGGATTCCATATCCAGCTGCTGGAGATGGGCCGGGAAACGGATCAAAGCCTGGGAATAAGGCAGAACAGCGGTGCTCGGGAAACCGAGAACGTTTCTCTCATAGACACCAATCAGTGCATCCAGCATAGCCGGATTCTTTAAAGGATCCTTCTCCTTGGACTTCTCATCCTCTTCTGCAGCACCCTTCAAGAAACTTGCGAACACCTCCGGTCCGAAAGCCAGAGAGAGAACGGCTCCGCCGACAGCGGAAGTAGAGGAATAACGGCCGCCGATATAATCATCCATATAGAAGGCATCCAGGAAGTCCTTGCTATGAGCCAGAGGAGAAGTCTCGGATGTAACAGCGATCATATGCTTTGCCGGATCCAGGCCTTCCTTCTTCAATGCATCCATAACGAATGCCTGGTTGGTCAGGGTCTCCAATGTGGTACCTGACTTACTTACCAGGATGAAAATTGCATGAGCAACATCAGTGGAGGCGAGAACCTGGGAAGCATCGTCCGGGTCTACATTTGAAATGAACTTTGCTTCCATATGGAAACAGCCCTGCTTCTTAGCCCAGTTCTCCAGTGCCAGATACATGGCTCTCGGGCCGAGATCTGATCCGCCGATACCGATCTGTACAACGGTTGTAAACTTCTCACCCTTGGCATTGGTGATCTCACCGGCATGGACCTTATTGGCAAAGTCTGCGATCCGCTTCTGCTGCTCCAGGTAGAAAGCCCGCTTATCAACGCCATCTGCCTCTACCTTCTTTCCCAGCTGACCGCGGGTCAGATGATGGAGAACCAGACGCTTCTCTCCGGTATTGACTACGTCACCGTTATAGAGATCTTCGAATTTCTCAGCAAGCTGTGCTTCTTTCGCAAGTTTCTTTAAAATGGAAAGGATCTGGTCATCTACTGCCTTGGCAGCATAGTTGTAACGAAAGCCGCAGGCGCCGTCTACCGAATACTTCTTGACCCGCTCTCTGCCCTTCTCACCTGACATTGCATCAACGAGATCAACACGCTTTGCCTTTTCCAATTCATGAAAGGAAGTCAGGCTATCCAGATTCTTCCACTCGATCATAGTAAATACCTCCGATTCTGATTTGTGTTCAAGAAAATCCACAACAAATCCCATGGACTTAAAACTTATTATTTTCCTTATGGATTATATCCTATAAGAAGGGATTTTTCCATGATTTTTTGCAATCGTTCCCATTCCATTCTCCGGTCAGGGCTTTCGTATGGTATCCGTTTCTTTCAACTTAAAATCAGTAATCCTACATTTATTAAAATTTCATAAAGGATTCGGGTCCTGGCTTTACAAGTTTTGATTCGAATGGTATATTGTAGCATGCTACGGTTTTGATCTGTAGCACGCTACTTTTTAATTTGGAGATCTTGGAATGTCTATGGAAAATAGAATTTTTATGCATTTACTGCAGATCAACCGACTCCTGGAATACAACTTCGGCGAGAATCTGAAAAAGTGGGGCCTCACCTTCTCTCAGGCTCACGTTTTAAAGACTTTATATGTAAACCAGGGACAGGCAACACAGAAGGAGATCGAGAAGCAGCTTGGTGTCTCTCATCCCACTGTCAGTGGTCTGATCCACCGTCTGGAAAAGAATGGATATGTGACCTCTGAAATTGATAAGAGAGACAAAAGGAACCGGATCGTCACCCTGACAGACCGGGCCATGGAACACCGTGCGCTTGTCATGGAAGGGCGAAAGAAGATCGAGAATCTCCTTCTCTCTGATTTTTCTCAAGCAGAAATCACAGAACTGGATTCTCTCCTGGAGCACCTCCTTTTAAATCTGACAGAGAACCGGGAATATTTTGAAACAAATACCTTCCCAATGCTGGCTTCTCTTATGAATACCAAAAGTAAACAGGGTTTGGAGAGCTGACAAGAGCTTCGAAAGAAGGATCCCCCTGTTTTTTCATTTGTATAGGAATCATCATCTTATTTTCGTTAGAAAGGACGCATTTCAATATGGTAGTAAAAACACTGTCGAAAAGCATCCGGGAATACAAGAAGCCCTCGATCCTGTCGCCGGTCTTCGTTGCATTCGAAGTCATCTTCGAATGTATCATTCCCCTTGTCATGGCATCTCTGATCGACCACATGAACGGCAGCAGCATGAAACCCATCCTCATGGATGGAATCCTCTTAGTTGCTCTGGCTATGTGCTCTCTCTATTGCGGACGCATGGCTGCCATTCAGGCCGCTAAAGCAGCAACCGGCTTTGCAAAGAATTTAAGAAAGGATATGTTCTCCAATATCCAGACCTTCTCCTTTGCCGATGTGGATCGATTCTCCACTTCCTCCCTGGTCACTCGAATGACAACGGATACAAGCAATGTACAGAACGCCTATTCCATGATCATCCGGGCCTTGATCCGGGCACCCTTCATGATTATCTTTGCAGTAATTATGACATTAAGAATCAACGCAAGAATGTCTCTTATTTTTATTGTCATTCTGCCTGTCCTGGCGATTGCTCTGCTTGGAATCGCAGCTTTCGTACATCCCATCTTCGTTCGGATCTTTAAGAAATATGATGCAATGAATGATTCGGTTCAAGAGAATGTCAACGGGATCCGCGTTGTGAAATCCTTTGTTCGTGAGGATTATGAAAAGAAGAAATTTGGCAAAAGATCCGCAGACATCCAGAAGGATTTTACACATGTCGAAAAAATACTGGCTCTGAACTCACCTATTATGATGACAGCGATCTATACTGCAATGCTTCTGGTTTCCTTCCTCGGAGCACGCATCATTATACTGTCCCACGGTTCTTCACTTACGACCGGTCAGCTGTCGTCCTTCATTACCTATGGAGTCCAGATCTTAATCTCTATGATGATGATCTCCATGGTCTTCGTAATGATCATTATGTCTGAAGAGAGTGCTGAACGTATTGCGGAAGTCCTCACCTATCAGAGCACCCTGGTTTCTCCCGAAAACGGAGAAAAAGAAGTGAAAAACGGCGAGGTCGTCTTCGATCATGTTTCCTTCCGCTACTCTGAGAAAGCGAAAAGAGATGCCCTGTCTGACATTTCTCTGACCATTCCCTCCGGCTCCACCCTTGGTATTATCGGCGGCACCGGATCTTCCAAGACTACTTTGATCCAGCTCATCTCCCGTCTCTATGATGTAAGCCAAGGATCCGTCAAGGTCGGCGGAATCGATGTACGGGATTATGACCTGGACAGTCTCCGCGATCAGGTTTCGGTTGTTCTCCAGAAGAATGTCCTGTTCTCCGGAACGATTAAGGATAATATGCACTGGGGTGATCCAAAGGCCAGCGATGAGGACATTGTGAATGCCTGTCGGCTGGCTCAGGCAGATGAATTTATCGAACAATTCCCTCAAAAATACGATACCTGGATTGAACGCGGCGGCTCCAACGTCTCCGGCGGTCAGAAACAGCGTCTCTGCATTGCCAGAGCCCTGTTAAAGAAGCCGAAGATCTTGATTTTCGATGATTCCACTTCGGCTGTGGATACCAAGACCGATGCACTGATCCGAAAGGCCATGGAAGAAAAGATCCCGGATACTACCCGGATCATTATTGCCCAGAGAATCTCTTCCGTCCAGGACTGTGATCATATCATCGTCATGGACAAGGGCAGGATCGTCGAGGAAGGCACCCACGATGAGCTCCTGCAGGCGAATGGCATCTATCGCGAAATCTATGATTCTCAAACCAGAAAGGAGGCCTGAGTGACTATGGAAAAGAAGAAACTTTCCGCCGGAAAGAAAGGAACCGGTAAGCGGCTCTTACAATATATTGCCAAACATTATAAAGGCCGTCTGATCGTCGTTATGATCTGTATTGTCTTTGCCGGTATTTCCTCTACGGTTGCAAATGTTTTTTTACAGCGGCTGATCGACGATTGCATCACACCGGGCCTGAAAAACGGCATGGCCTCCGTTGCCGGTAAACTTACTGCCAATATCCTTTCCATGGCATCGATCTATCTGATTGGTATCTTAGCCAATTTCCTCTATACCAGGATCATGGCGACCGTCACCCAGGGAACCCTGAAGAATCTCCGGGATGACATGTTTAACCATATGGAAAGCCTGCCCATCAAGTATTTCGACACCCATGCCCATGGAGACATCATGTCGACTTATACCAACGATACCGATGCCATTCGACAGATGATCGGCCAGAGTGCTCCGATGATCTTCCAGTCACTTCTTGCCATCCTGGCCATCGTTATCCTGATGCTTTCTTACAGTTTCTGGCTCTCTCTGATCACAGCGGGCTTCATTTTTCTGATCCTCTCTGTCTCAAAGAAATATTCCACTCACTCCGCCAAATACATGATGAAGCAGCAAAAGTCCCTGGCCAAAGAAGAAGGCTTCGTGGAGGAGATGCTTGAGGGCACGAAAGTCGTAAAAGTCTTCGTCCATGAGGATCAAACCATCCGGGATTTTAACAGTTTAAATGAAGACCTCTTCCATGACAGTAACGAGGCCAATCGATCCGGTAACGTCTTAATGCCTATCGTCGGAAATATCGGAAACCTCATGTACGTCGCCATTGCCTTTGCCGGGGCTCTGATGGCCTTTGGCCATGCGCCAAATATAGGGCTTTCCGGCATAGGTGTCATGACGGCCGGTATTATCATCTCCTTCCTCGGTGCTGCCCGTCAGCTGTCCCAGACCATCGGACAGGTTTCCATGCAGGTCCCTCTGATTGCCATGGCCCTTGCCGGCGCAGACCGTGTCTTCGAATTGATCGATCAGAAGCCGGAAGAAGATGAAGGCTATGTCACTCTGGTGAATGCCGAAGAAGATGCCAATGGAAATCTCACAGAGACTGACCATAAAACCAATCTCTGGGCATGGAAGCATTATCACGAGGCCGACAATACAACCACCTATACCAGGTTGACCGGAGATATCCAAATGGAACATGTCGACTTCGGATATACAGACGACAAGCAGATCCTCTATGACATCAGCCTCTATGCAAAACCCGGTCAGAAGATCGCTTTCGTCGGCGCGACCGGCGCCGGTAAGACCACAATCACGAATCTGATCAACCGTTTCTATGATATTCCGGATGGTAAGATCCGCTATGACGGCATCAATATCAATAAAATCAAGAAACCGGATCTCAGACGTTCTCTCGGTATCGTCCTCCAGGATGTCAATCTCTTTACCGGAACGGTCATGGACAATATCCGGTACGGAAATCTATCTGCCAGTGACGATGACTGTATCAATGCTGCAAAGCTTGCCAATGCCGATGACTTCATCAGCCGCTTACCGGATGGTTATCAGACGATGCTGACCGATAACGGATCCGAGCTTTCCCAGGGACAGAGACAGCTCATTTCCATTGCCCGGGCGGCTGTTGCCGATCCCCCGGCTATGATCCTGGATGAAGCGACTTCCTCCATTGATACCCGGACCGAAGCCCTGGTACAGAAGGGAATGGACAACCTGATGAAGGGGCGGACCGTATTCGTGATAGCCCATCGTCTTTCGACCGTACGAAATTCCGATGCCATCATGGTTCTGGATCATGGTCATATCATTGAGCGCGGAACTCATGATCAGCTTCTGGCACAGAAGGGTGTTTACTATCAGCTCTATACCGGCGCTTTTGAACTGGAATAAAGACAAGCATCCAGTCAAAAGCTGCTTTTGACTCTGGACAAAAACGGGGCTGTCAAAAAATGATGATCTCATTTTTTCACAGCCCCTTCTCTTTTTATCATGAGCTGATTATTTCACAGCCCCCTTTTTCCATATCATGCAGAAGCTTTTATTCAACGTCCTGGAGGGCTGCAACACCTTCCTCACCGGTTCTTACCTTAACAACACGGTGAACGTTATATACGAAGATTTTACCATCTCCGATATGACCGGTGTAGAGAGCTTTCTTGGCCGTTTCGATAACGGAGTCCACAGGAATCTTGGCCACAATCACTTCAAGCTTGATCTTAGGAAGAAGGGTTGAGTCTACTACGGCACCACGATAACGTTCCATAGATCCCTTCTGAATTCCACAGCCCATGACCTGGGTAACGGTCATACCACTGACACCGAGTTCATTCAAGGACTTCTTCAGACGGTCGAAGTGATCCAGGCGGCAGATAATGGAAACCTTATGAACTTCTGTATCTGCTTCGACCGGACCGACTGCAGCTGTTTCCGGTGCCTTATAGACTTTGACTGCGGCACTTTTCTGCGCATCCGATGCCTTATCGAATTCATCCTCGCCAAGATCGGTATTCTCGTTCGGATCCAGACTGATATCGGTAACATCCGTGATGGCAAAACCGGAATATGCGCTTGCAAGACCATGTTCGTGGATATCCAATCCTTCGATCTCGACATTGGCCGGAACTCGAAGTCCGATGGTCTTATCAATAATAAAGAAGGCGATCCGCATAATAATCAGAACATAGGCTGCAACGGAAACAAGGCCCAAAGCCTGAATGCCCAGCTGATGGAAACCACCTCCATAGAAGAGGCCCTTGCCGACGCCATCTGCTCCGGTTGAGAAGAGACCGACTGCGATGGTGCCCCACATTCCGTTTACCATATGGACGGAAACGGCACCGACAGGGTCATCAATCTTAGCTACATTATCGAAGAACTCAACACTAAAGACAACCAGGATACCGGATACCAGACCGATGAAGAAAGCACCGACCGGGCTGACACAGTCACAGGGAGCGGTGATTGCTACAAGGCCTGCCAGGGATGCGTTGAAAGTCATGGAAACATCGGGCTTTCCATAGCGGATCCAGGTAAAGATCATCGTAACGACCGTTGCAACTGCTGCAGCGAGGTTGGTATTGAAGAATACAAGAGAAGCACTAACGGCTGCTGCATCACTGTTCATGGCCTGGGTGGATGCACCGTTGAATCCGAACCAGCAGAACCAAAGGATAAATACGCCAAGAGCCATTGCTGTCAGATTGTGTCCGGGAATCGCCCTGGCCTTTCCATTCTTATCATACTTTCCGATCCGGGGTCCAAGCAGATATGCGCCCAGGCAGGCGATCAAACCACCGACCATATGTACACAGGTGGAACCTGCGAAATCATGGAAGCCAAGGCCGGAAAGCCAGCCGCCACCCCAGATCCAGTGACCGCTGATCGGATAGACGATCAGAGAGATCACTGCAGAGTAGACACAATAAGCTTTGAAGTTGGTCCGCTCTGCCATGGATCCGGAAACAATGGTCGCTGCGGTTGCACAGAATACGGTCTGGAAGATCACGAAGCACCAGAGGGGTACTGTGCCAGGAACAACACTATTATGGGATGTGTAACTTGCCCGGATCAGAGGATCAAACTGTCCGATCAGGGCTCCGGTTCCGTTAAACATAAGGCCAAATCCGATGACCCAGAAACAAGGGGTTCCGATACAGAAGTCCATCATGTTTTTCATCAGGATATTTCCGGTGTTCTTCGCTCTGGTCAGACCCGCCTCACAGAGGGCGAAACCAGCCTGCATGAAGTAGACCAGGGCTGTGCCGACCAGCATCCAAATGACTGTTGTCATTTCAAATTTCATGACTCAAGTCTCCTTTCTTATCTTTTCCTTTCCTCTCCTTGACTGCAGCCCTTTTTGCTGTCACAGCTTTCATTTTCTGCACACTTTAAAGCAAAAGGAAAAGGCACTATCTCCAGGGATCCGGATTCCCGTGAAGACAGCGCCTTTGCAGTCTTAATAAAACAAAAAACAGAGAGCATGCGACTTAAGAAAAGAACGTCATTGCTCTCTGTTGATTGTTAATATATGGCTTTCTTGTGTTTTTGTCAAGAAAGAATTTATGGATTTTTTAGAATTTTAAAGAATCTGTCATTCCAAGTCTCTCAGAGAATCCGGAAGGATTACCGAAGCATATTCTTTAAGTGCTCCATCAGAATATTGATACCGGTAAGATTCTCTCCGCCTCGCGGAATAATAATATCCGCATATTTCTTCGACGGCTCTACAAACTGTTCATGCATAGGCTTTACCGTCTGAGCATACTGGTTCAGTATGGATTCGACCGACCGGCCCCTTTCCGTGACATCCCGCCGGATTCGACGCATGAGCCGTTCATCCGCATCCGTTTCAACAAAGACCTTAATATCCATAAGATCTCTCAAGCCGGCATTTTCCAGGATCAGAATGCCCTCTACAATGATGACTTTCTTCGGCACTACATGAATGGTCTGATCTGTACGGTTATGGATCGTATAATCGTAGACCGGCACATCAATTTCCTCATTGTTCTTCAATCGCTTGATATCAGAAATCATCCGATTGGTATCAAAAGCATTGGGATGGTCATAGTTTAACCTTGATCTCTCATCAAAAGGCAGTTCATCATGTGCCTTATAATAGGAGTCGTGGCTGATCACAACTATGTCCTCGCCAAATGCCTCTTTGATCATACTGACAATGGTCGTCTTCCCGGATGCAGATCCTCCTGCAATACCTACGACATATACGCCGTTCATAAACTCTCCTTCAAATTTTCCTGTCTGCTCTAAGCTTCTTCTCCCTGTCACGAGCAGACAGTTAAGGGTCTTTCCTTCACAAGTGCCGTCTCTTTATTTCTTCACCGGCTTTTCTGCCTTCTGACCATAGCCTCCCTCTGCCAGAAGCTTCTGTGCGCTAACCAGTTTTACACAGAGTGTAAAAAGTTCTGCTGCTGTTTTCAGATCATTGATGGGCGGATAGGTCGGTGCAATCCGGATATTACTATCCTTGGGATCCTTATGATAAGGGAAAGTTGCTCCGGCATCGGTCAATTTGACGCCGGCCTTTCTGCAGCGGTTGACCACTTCCTTGGCGCATCCGGGCATTGTCTCAAAGCTGATGAAATAACCTCCATTCGGTTTGGTCCAGCTTCCGATCCCGAGTCCGCCCAGATTCTTCTCAAAAGTTTCCTCCACCATTTCGAACTTCGGACGGATGATATCTGCGTGCTTTCTCATATGCTCTACCATGCCATGGATATCCTTGAAATAACGGACATGGCGAAGCTGATTGACCTTGTCATATCCGATGGTCTGGTGGCGCATCTGTTCTCTGATATCATCCAGGTTATTAGAAGAAGTTGCCAGAGCCGCGATACCGCTGCCCGGGAAAGTAACTTTCGATGTAGATGCGAATTTATAAACCAGATCCGGATTTCCGGCACGCTTGCACTCTGCTAAGATCTCGATCAGATAATCCTGATTCTTGTCATAGAGATGATGGATGCCGTAAGCATTATCCCAATAGATCCGGAAGTCCTTGGCAGCCGGTTTCAGACGTGCAAAACGGCGGACTGTCTCATCACTATAAGAGTATCCCTGTGGATTGGAATACTTCGGCACACACCAGATTCCTTTGATTGCTTCATCAGAAGAAACCAGTTTCTCTACCATGTCCATATCGGGTCCGGTTTTCGTCATCGGTACATTGATCATCTCAATGCCAAAGTACTCCGTTATACTGAAATGTCTGTCATAACCGGGCACCGGGCAAAGCCATTTGACCTTATCCAGTTTGCACCAGGGGGTATTCCCCATAACACCATGTGTCATGGACCGGGAGATACAGTCATACATCACATTTAGAGAGGAGTTTCCATAGATAATAATATTATCCGGATTATTCTCCATCATGTCACCCATGAGTTCCTTGGCTTCCCGAATACCTCCCAGAACACCATAATTCCGGCAGTCGGTACCATCTTCGCAAGTCATATCCGCACTGCTGTTCAGGGCATCCATCAGTCCCATGGACAGATCCAGCTGCTCCTTGCAAGGCTTTCCACGGCTCATATCCAGAGTCAGTTCCATTGCCTGAAACTTCGTGTATTCCTTCTTCAGATCGGTTACCGTCTTCTCCAGTTCTTCTTTGGTCATTTCCTGATAAGCTTTCACAAATGCCTCCTTGCCACGGGATCCGCCTTCCTTCATGGATTTATTGAAATCTAAGCCTTTTCCGCACTTGTTCCTACGCCAGGTATCATTTGTATTATCGCAGTCGAAATCAGAAAATGCAATAATCCCGGCTATTTTTTCACTTATCTCCAGGTCAGCCAGAGGAATCCGTATCCTCCAAGGACCGCTGCCAGAGTGAAAGGAAGACCGATCCGCATAAACTGTCCGAAAGAGACCTCATATCCCTCTCTTCGAAGGAGGCCGGTCCCGGCAATATTAGCAGAAGCACCGATCGGGGTTATATTTCCACCCAGGGTGGCCCCAATCAGAAGCCCATAATAGAGGAGGTAAGGTTCCACGCCAAGAGTGCCCGCGACTGCCCCGATGACCGGAAGCATGGTTGCCACATAGGGGATATTGTCAATAAAAGCTGAGATCAGGACAGAACCCCAGACCACGATCGTATAGAGCAGGAAGTAATTATTGCCGCCGGCTTTAATAATGAATTTTGAGATATCCTGGATGATCCCCATATTGGTGATCCCACCGATGACAGCGAACAGACCTGCCAGAAGGAAAATCGTCTGGTAATCGACATTCTTCAGGTTCGAAATCATAGTTCCCTTATCCCGGGTCCGGATATATTCGGCAACGATGCAGCCGATGCCCCAGACCATGCAGATCCAGCCATTGGTGGTCTCCGGCTTGTTCGGGATAAAGGATGCTGCAATCAGGCAGACAATATGTCCAACCATGGCGATGGTCGGGATATAGTCTGTAACACTCGTATATTCTTCTGCTGCAACCGGCTCTTTTTGTTTCCGGAAAAGAAACATCATGATCGGAATGGTAAGAATGGCTCCGACTTCAACGGCAAAGAAGACACCGGGCCTGCCGCGAAACCAGAAGAAATCATTGAAGTCCATCCTGGCAGCTCCTGCCAGCATGATCGATGTTGTATCACCGACAAGTGTTGCAGCACCTTGCAAATTGGAGGATACCGCAATACTGATGATCATAGGAACCGGTGAGATCTTCAGTTTCTTACAAATGGCAAGTCCTACCGGAGCGATCATATAGACCGTTGCCACATTATCGATAAAGGCGGAAACAATGCCGGCAAAAAGGGACATCAAGATCGTCACCCACATCACATTAGGTGCCAGATCCAGAAGCTTATCTGCCAGGTAGTTTGGCATCTTCGATTGTATGAAGTAATCCACGATGACTACAGTACCGAAGATCATAAGAAGGATATTCCAGTCGATGACAAAAAAGAGTTCTCCCCAAGGCAGAATGCCAAGGATCAGAAAGACAAGTGCAACCGCACAGGCAATCCTGGGCCTCCATTTCTCCGGAAGGATGATCATCAAGGCATACATGGCAATAAAGAGAATGATTGCAGCCGTTTTCATAAGTCCTATCTCCTTTTTTCTAATAAAAAAGACAGTAAATGTTTATTACATTCGCTGCCTGTTAAACAGAAAGCGCGAGACGGGACTCGAACCCGCGACCCCAACCTTGGGAAGGTTATGCTCCACCAACTGAGCCACTCGCGCATAGTATACTTTATTATAGTATGAAAGCGGGTGATGGGAATCGAACCCACGTATCCAGCTTGGAAGGCTGGTGTTCTACCATTGAACTACACCCGCATATCGCTGCGAAATGTCCCGCAACGATTCTATATTAGTGAAATCGACACAAAAAGTCAAGCACTTTAGAGTCGGCTCTCATGGCAGGTAAAATACAGGATCTGCCTCTTCTCTCCCTGTTTCTTCAAGAGTTCCAAGCCAGACGTCACCTTCTCCTGATCCAGATTGGTCAGTGGATCATCCAGAATCAGAATCGGCTGTTCCCTGTGATAAAGGACATCCACCAGGGCAAAACGGGCTGCCAAAGCCGTCAGATCCCGGTAGCCGGCACTTAAATAGGTGGAAGACTTTGTCTGCCCACGATACTGAAATTGAATCCCAAGATTCATATCCAGTTCGAAATCATCTTCGCTGAAATCAATCGGTTCATCAGGGAACATCTCTCTTAAATAGGTCTTCATCCCCTCCTGAAGCGGTTCCATATAACGAGAGAGGAAACGGGTCCTCGCGGTATCCAGATAATCCTTGGTTTTTGTAATGATGCTGAGCCGCCGATTCAGCCGCTTTTCTTCCTCCAGATCATCTGCAAGACGGTCTCTCTCATCCTCATGATTTACCAGGGCCTCCGAGCTTTCATTCACTTCTTCGATATCCGTCTGGATGAAGCGGTTCAGATCCTGGATCTCCTGGTCCATGGCAGCTTGTTTTTCCTGCATCTTTTCGACAGGGATAAGCTCCTGGTCTTCGGGAAGCCTGATCTGCCCCTTCATCTCCCCAAGTTCTTCTGACAGTTTCTTTGTCTGTTCCATCAGGTCGTCATAACGCTCTCTACGTCTTCGCACCTCAGAGAGCTTTTCCTTATCCGTCTGATACGCCATCTCATCCGGGAAGGGAAAACGATTCAGATAATCCGTCAGACGGTCCTGTTTTTCACGGATCTTCGTCTCCAGCTCTCGGATCTCCTTCAGATTCTGATCCAGAGCAAGCTTTGCCGACCGATCTTGTGCCAATTTGGTCAGAAGTTCTCTCTCATTGGCATCATGATAGAGATCCATACCATAGGCATTGGCATAGTACTGTAACTCCGTATAAAGGGAAAGCTGTTCCTCAGAGAGCTGATCCAGCACACTTTCTGCCGCACTCAGGCTTTCTTTCTCCCTCTGCTGCAAAGTGACATAACGATCGAATTTTCTCTGAACCTCACGAACCCGATCCAGGATCTGAGGCTCTTCGCCCGGGTAACGCTCCAGAAACCGTTTTTCCAGTTTTTCCGACTGTTCTATGGACTCCGTGATCTCTTCGATCTTCTTTTGATACTCGCTCTCTTCCTTTTCGTTCCGAAGTTTCAAATCCTTTGCTCTGCGGCGGACCTGAAGGCCAAGGATCAGGCGGGATAAGAGAAGAACCAGGGCAATGGCAAAGCAGGAAATCGACAGAGCTATTTTTTCCTGACTTCCTAAAGCAATGTAGAAGATGATGCCGCCGGCCAGGAAAACAAAGAATAAGCCCGTAAGAAGGGATCGGATCCCTTTGGAGTTTGTCGTTCTCCCCAGCTTTTCCTCTTTTTTCTCATAGTTTTCTTCCAGAATTTTTTTCTGTCCCAGGAGCTGCTGTCTCTCCTGTTCCTTTTCCTGGATCATGGTCAGCTCATCCCTTGACGGACGATCTGACTTAAAGTAATCCGAAAGTTCCTGGAGGTCTCTCGTCTCTTCTTCGCTGAGCGTTGTCCGCTTGCTCTGCAGGCGAAGTTCTCCCAGGCGGTCGGCCCTTTTCTGATAGGAGGAGAGATCCTCCTCTTCGGGCATGGAGGAGGAAAAAAGACGGCTCAAGCGGCTCTGTTCTTCCATAGCCGGAAGCTTTTCTCTGTAGCTTCCCAGACTTGCCCTGAGGATGGCCAGATTGGCTTCCAGTTCCTCCATCCCGGACTCCTGGTCACGGTCCGGAATTCCTCTGGCAAAGAAATCATCCAATCCGGACAGCTCCTCCCGATCCTTTTCCAGAACCTGCGTCTTCTCATGATAGGCGCCCAGGGCCTGCTCCATCTTGCTGCGCTCTGCGATATCCTGGCTCAGCTTGGCCTTTTCCCACTGCAGAGACAGAAGATCCGACTCACGCTTTTTCAGTTGTTCCTTTTTCTGCTCATAAGCCTCCGTCAGAACCGGGATCTCCTCCACGATCGCCTGCTTCTTTCGAATTTCGTCCCGGATCTTCACAAGAGAGCCCGGATTCGCCTTCGATGTTCTGGTATATGTTTTCCTGGCATCGTCCAGGCGGCTGATCGCCTGTTCAAAGGAATTGATGTCATCCCTGACATAAGACAGGCCGCCCATCTTCGCATTGATACTGTCGGTCATCACCGTTTGTGGTGCCGACTGCGGGACAAAAATACTTTTTTCAAAAGATTCCCGATCCAAGCCGAAGAGTTCCTGACCGATCTCCTTACTATAGGCATCGGACTCCATGCCGGTCTGAAGGTCGATCAGACGGAAAGTATCTTCTGTGTCCTTCTTTCCGAACGTTCTCTCGATCCGATAGCTGCCGGTCTCTGTGGTAAATGTAAGGCTTCCCCCGTAGGGGGCCTGATCCCAGGGCATATAATGTTCCCGTTCCGTAAGGGTTTTCCGTCTCGGGCTGTATTCCATACCGAAAAACATCGCCTTGATAAAAACAGTAAAGGTTGTTTTTCCCCAGCCATTTTCCTCGAGGATCTCGTTCAATCCCGGCTGAAATTCAAATTCCAGGTCCTTCAGTCGGCCAAAACCACTGATATAGCATTTCTCAAGTCTCATCAGTCGATGTCCTCCCCCATAATGGCCCGCATACCGGTTTCAATAATGGCCGCTCTCTCTTCCTCCGGCAGATCTTCCTCTTCCATGAGACGAACAAATTCCCCTTTGAGAGAGGGATCATTCCGAAAACTCTCGTAATCGATCTGAACCGTTGTCTTATCCTCTACCTTGACGAAATAAAAACGATCCTCAAAGTGCATACGAATCCTGTCCAGATCCAGATCCATGTCCATATGGATCTTTCCGTTAAAAACAAGTTTGACCAGATCATCCATAGGGATAGACTGCAAGGCATCTTCCGAAGCCCGGATCAGATCCGGCATCTCCATATCCGGTGTCAGATCGATATGAACCTCATGAAGGGTCCGGCGGGCAAAGGGAATAAATTCTGTTTCTACCCGTCCTTCTTCCACGTCAAGAAGGATAAAGCCCTTTTTCCCGCACTCATCAAATCCTCTGCCTTCCAGACATCCGCTGTAGGCAAAAATGCCCCGGTCGTCCAGCCGGCCTTCTTTATAGGAATGAATATGGCCCAGAGCCAGATAATCGATATTCTTGCCCTTGAAATCATTCCGATTGATGATCTCTGCCCGGCCGGAACCGTCATTTTCGGACTCCTGGCCATGGAGCATAACAATATTGGTCTTGGCCTGATCCAAAACCAGATTGGTCGCAAGATGCTGGACATTGTCTGCATTGATCTCCCGACCGGTGATGACGAGATCATCGTAAGAATAGCTAGTCCAGCAGTCTGCCGTGAAAAGTTTCAAATTCTCCGGTATCTCCTCCGGCTGCTCATCGAGTAAGAAATCGGAGTCATCGTGGTTTCCTCTGAGATAGAGGAAATCCATCTCCGTGTGCTGACGAATATCTTCCAAGACTCGTCTTCGGACGCTTTTTCGAACATGCTTTTTGTCAAAGAAATCGCCCGCGATCAAAATAGCGCGGACCCGGTTCGACGATGCAAATTCCAGCATCCGTTCAAATGTTTGAAGGAGTTCTTCTCTCCTCTCCCTCGCCTTTTCCCCAGGCAGATTGCTTTCCATCTTGGAATCCAGATGGAGATCTGCGACATGAATCAGTTTCAAATGCTACCCTCTCTATTCATTTTCCGACGAAAGCCAGATCCGGACTTCCTGTCTCTGTTATGTGCCGGGATTCTGGCTTCGATAACGCTCCAGGCCAAGAGTATTGACCCGTTCCAGCTCCTTTTCAAACTCTCTCGACGAGATCCGCCTTGCTCCTTCTCCGACAACGATCATCTGTTCCAGGCCATCGGAGGTGATCACGGTAATGTCCGCATCCTCCCGGCCGGCGATCTCATGAGTCGTCCGCTCGATATAGGCATCTGCCGTCTGGGCTTCCCTGGTATAAACAACATAGAGATTGTTCCAGTGGCTGCCTGCACCCGGATTGCCCTTAACCTTATAGGCATCAAAAACAACAATCAGAGTACAGCCCAGATGGCCCTGATAATTCGATAAAAGATCCAGAAGCTTTCCTCTGGCCGCATCCATATTTTTGTTCGACAGATCCCTTAATTCCGGGGTCGTAAAGATCACATTATAGGCATCCACCAGGACATACTGCTTCTTTTTTGCTTTTGCCTTCTGTTTCTCTTCCCGGCGTTTTTTCTCTGCCGGATGGGTCAAAAGATAGGATTCCTTTGCTTCTTCCCTGATCCGGTCTGCCTTTTCCCGATCAAAATCCCGGTTTAATGCCTGACCCAGATCTTTTCTCTCTATTTTACCATAGGTTGCTTCAAAAATCCGCTTTAGATCTGCCTCCAATCC
Source organism: Lachnospiraceae bacterium (assembly GCA_029100405.1). GTDB lineage: Bacteria > Bacillota > Clostridia > Lachnospirales > Lachnospiraceae > Lachnocurva. Next base: position 18,406 of record JAQXPG010000025.1, read on the forward strand.
CCCATAGCCCTGATAAGAGTCTTTCTTTTCCGGTGAAATATCGACCAGGCCCTTCTCTCCATTTTCATAGCGGAGGGTCTGGGGCCGCATAGGATCGTGGCTGTCCTCATCCTGAATATTAGCCTCGTCTCTCTCCAAGGCTTCTTCCTCCGTCAGATATTCCCGATGCACATAAATATTCTGATAGGGATGGGCACTGTCGGTTTTATAATCATATGCGATCTTTTGGATCACTTCCTCTGCATTATGACAGGGGAGATAACCGCCCGGCTCCATGGAAAGCCTGCCAAGCCCTCCGGTATAGGAATTGACCTGGGCCTGATAATCTCCAAGTTCAGAGACCGGCACAAAGCCTTCGATCATGCAGCTGTCACCGTTCTGACTGGGAGATTCGATTTTTCCTTTCATTCGGCTTAAGTCATTCAGGGCCCGGCCGATTTTATCCTGGGGAACCGTAAGATGGATGCGGTAATAGGGCTCCAAGAGGACATTGGTCGCCCGAAGGAGGGCATCCCTTACAGCGAGTTCCGTTGCCTTTCGAAAGTCGCCTCCGACGGTGTGTTTCTTATGAGAAGCTCCGGATACAAGGACAAAGCGGATATCCGTAAGGCCGGAATTGGTCAGAACCCCGGTCAGGCGGCCGCTTCGCAGGGTCCTTAAAATCTGATGCTGGTAATTTTCTTCCAGGACGTCCGTCGGACAGATGCTTTCGCAGGAAATGCCTTCCCCCGCTTCTAAGGGTTCAAGGCGAAGCCTTACATCTGCAAAATGCCGTAAAGGTTCAAAGTGTCCATGTCCTTCCACCGGCTCGCGAATCGTTTCCATGTAACGGATCTCTCCCTGATCGAAGCTGACCTGCAGATCATACCGGTACTGAAGTTTTCGGGTCAGGATCTCTTTTTGAATGGGGCCCATCAGACGAAGATGAATCTCATCCGTCTCTCTGGTCCATTCTACATCTAACAAAGGGTCTTCCTCATTGATTTCTTTTAAGGCCACAAGAAGGGTGTGACTGGATGCAGTGCCTTCCGGAACTGCCCTGTAACGAAAGACCGGAGTCAGACTCGGCCTCTTTTCCTGAGGTTCAAATCCATAGCCCATGCCTGGAAGAGAGCCGGTCAGCCCGGGTATCCCGACAAGGTCTCCAGCTTCCGCACGAGGTACGGTTTCATATCGACTGCCTTGATATTTTCGGAGTTCCGTTACCTTGACAGAATCGGGACCTATCTCCGTTCGCGGAGTCAGGGAGCCACCGGTGATCTTCAGAAAGCTGATCCTGTTTCCTTTCTCGTCCCGTGTAACTTTGTAGGTTCTTGCCCCGAATGTTTCCGGATAAGCAGGTGTTCGAACAATAGTTGAAAGGACCCGAAAGAGATTTCCTACTCCTTCATGGCTTCGGGCGGACCCGAAGACGACCGGGAAGATATGCCTCTCCTTCACAGCAGAAGCAAGCAGGTCCCCGTCGATCTTCATGGTTTCCATATAGGACTCCAGCAGTTTCTCATCTCCTGTTGCCACTTCCTCGGCCCAGTCCACTTTCTCTTCAAAACCTTCCGGGAAGGGAATCATGTTTTCCGACAGTTCCTCCCGTAATTCATCCATGATCTCACCCCTGCCCTTGTCTCGTACAAGATCCATTTTATTGACGAAGACAAGGACCGGAAGCTGGTATTTCTTCAAAAGATCCCAAAGGGTACGGGTATGGCTCTGAATGCCGGCCGGGCCGGAGATCAGAAGGATGGCATAATCCAGGACCGACAGGGTCCTCTCCATTTCTCCGGAGAAGTCCACATGGCCCGGGGTGTCCAGAAGAGACAGTTGTAAGTTCCCGATCGAAAGCTCTGCCTGAGAGGAAAAAACCGTAATGCCCCGTTCTGCCTCGATGGGATCATAGTCCAGAGTACTGGTTTTGGAATCTACGGAGCCCTCTTTTCGGATGCTCCCGGATTCATAGAGCATGGCTTCGGAAAGGGTTGTCTTTCCGGCATCCACATGTGCCAGTATACCGATGACTGCTTTCTCCATCCGATACCTCCGATAAAAATTTCATGTCATTCTACTTCAAAAATGATAGCAGTTTTTTCTGTCATTTACGATCGATTCAAAGAAAAAAGTGCGAAAAAAAATGCGAAAAAAAGTGCGAAAAAAATCTCCCGGTCTTTCCCGGGAGATTTTAATGAAGGTTTTATTCTTCCACTTATTTCAGCTTCCAGATCTCGTCATTGTACTGGGCGATGGTACGGTCGGATGAGAAGAATCCGGCATGGGCGATATTAACGAGTGCCTTTCTGTTCCAAGCTTTTTGATCCTTGTAATCCTCGTAGACCTGATCCTTGACCTTAATGTATTCTTTCAGATCCAGAAGGGTCATGAACCAGTCTTTACTGATCAGCTCATGGTGGAGACGCTCCAGGTTCTCTGCATTACCGATCTTCCTTAATTCATCCCCGACAATAAAGTCTACCAGTTCCTTAATTTCCGGATCCTTGTAGTAATCTCCGGGATGATAGCCGCTTTCTGCATACAGCTTTACGACGGTATCTGCATCCTTACCGAAGATATAGATATTGTCATCGCCAACCAGCTGATGGATCTCCACATTGGCGCCGTCTTCGGTTCCAAGTGTTACTGCTCCGTTCAGCATAAACTTCATGTTCGAAGTACCGGAGGCTTCCTTGCTGGCCAGTGAGATCTGCTCTGAGATCTCTGCTGCCGGAATGATCTTTCCGGCATAGGTCACATTGTAGTTCTCTGCCATGACCAGACGGAAGTAAGGAGCTACCTCCGGATCATTTGCAGTCAGATCCTGCAGACAGAGGATCAGATGAATGATGTCCTTAGCAATGACATAGGCCGGTGCCGCCTTGGCGCCGAAGATCATTGTGATCGGTGTAGACGGTTTCTTCCCTGCCTTGATCTCCAGATACTTATGGATCGCATAGAGACAGTTCATCTGCTGACGCTTATACTCATGCAGTCTCTTGACCTGAACATCGAAAATCGAATCCGGATCGATGGTCAGTCCCTGATTTGCCTTCATATACTCTGCCAGGCGGACCTTATTCTCATGTTTGATTTCTCCGAGTTTCTTCAGGACTTCCGGATCATCCACATATTTCATCAGATCCTGAAGCTTCATGGCATCCTTCTTGTAATCATCGCCGATCAGGGAAGTGATATAGGAGGCCAGCTCCGGATTACAGTGGACCAGCCAGCGGCGGAAGGTAATACCGTTGGTCTTATTATTGAACTTTTCCGGATAGAGCTTATAGAAATTATGCAGCTCGGAATTTTCGAGGATCTCGGTATGAAGCTTTGCCACACCATTTACACTGTGACCGTAATGGATATCCATGAAGGCCATGTGTACCCGATTTTCATCATCGATAATATAGGTCGACCGGTCAGTGACCTTAGAGCGGACACGATTGTCCAGTTCGCGGATGATGGGAAGAAGATGGGGAACCACGGCTTCCATGTAAGACATAGGCCAGGTCTCCAGGGCCTCTGCCAGGATCGTATGATTGGTATAAGCACAGGTCTTTGTCACAAGATCAATGGCTTCATCCATAGTGAATCCTTCCTTCTGCAGAAGGCGGATCAATTCCGGAATCACCATGGAAGGATGGGTATCATTGATCTGGATCGCTACATGCTTGTCCAATTCATGGAGGTCATAGCCCTTCTCCTTACACTCCATAAGGATCAGCTGGGCTGCGTTGCTGACCATGAAATACTCCTGATATACCCGTAAGAGACGGCCATTGTCGTCGCTGTCATCCGGATAGAGGAAAAGAGTCAGATTTTCCTTGATATCTGTCTTATCAAAATCGATGGAATCCTCACCGACGATTTGATCATTGACGGAATCCAGGTCGAAAAGATGGAGCTGGTTTACCTTTCCCGTCTCATAACCGGGAACTGCAATATCATACAGACTGGAAGTGACGGTTGCCTTCCGGAAAGGTACCTCGAAATGCACATCTTCCCGGCGGGTCAGCCAGCTGTCCTTGGTGATCCAGGGATTCTTCACTTCATGCTGGAGATGATTTTCGAACTTCTGCTGGAAGAGACCGTAATGATAATTCAATCCGACGCCGTCTCCCGGAAGGTTCAGGCTGGCGATGGAATCCAAAAAGCATGCTGCCAGGCGGCCAAGACCGCCATTGCCAAGAGATGGCTCCGGCTCGATTTCCTCGATGTCGGCAATTTCTTTTCCATGCTTCTTTAAGATCTCATTGATCTCATCATAGAGTCCCAGGTTGATCAGGTTGTTAGACAAAAGCTTACCGATCAGAAACTCTGCGGAGATGTAATAGAGCTTCTTGTCTCCGGAGACTGCCGGCTCTTCTGCCATTTTTTCCTTGGTTAGCTGCATCAGAACATCAAATAGTTCTTCTTTGCTGCAGTTGTCCAGATCCTTTCCGCAGCGATCTTTCAACAGCTGATTGATTTTCTCTTCCATCTAATAACTCCTCCTGTAAATTTCTGCAAGAGCTGCAGATTCTACTTTTATCACAAAAAGCCTTAAAGCTTCATGTCTCTTACGGATTCCTGTTCCATCAGGCTTGCATCATAAACCAGATGCTCTACAGGTTCATTCTCCCCCTCGATCTGTTTCATCAAAAGCGCAACTGCCGACTTGGCCAGATGCACTTCCGGCTGCTTGATCGTTGTCAAAGCAGGTACCATATAACGTGTCATCTCCAGGCCATCGAAGCCAATCACGGAATAGTCTTCCGGAATCTTCTTTCCGGCCTCGGAAATCGCCCGGTAGGCGCCGAAGGCTGCAAGATCGGAAATCACATAGAGTGCAGTAAAGTCGATTCCGTCCTCGATCAGCTGCTTTGTCGCCTGATAACCTGCGGCTATGGAATAGTCCGGAACATCCTCCGGCATAGAGCGGATCAGATCCGGGTCCACTTCGATACCGTTATCCTTCAAAGCCTTGATATAGCCCTGCGTTCTTAAGTATCCTACAGCGGTATCCTCTTTTCGACCGGTGATGATCGCGATCCTCTTATGGCCCTTTTTACAAAGATAGTCCACAGCCTTATAGCTCTCTCTGCTATCATCAATTGCAACTGTAGAACAGCGGGTCACCTTTTCTTCCGGATTCAATGCAACCGTACAGAAAACGAAGGGGATATTCAGATCCTTGAGGCGGACTTCCGGATTCTGGAGAAAACCGCCCATGAAGATGATTCCTTTCAAGCGTTTCTCCTTGGCCAGCTGCATGGCTTCGTCTACGCCATTTTGCCGGTCATTGAGCTCATTCATAATGAACTCATATCCTCTCTTATGCAGTTCCTTCTCAAAGACCGTATACATGGACTGGAAGAACTGGTTGCCGACACCCTTGATCAGAAGCCCTACCGTATTGGATTCCGTCAGTTTCAGATTCCTGGCGGAAGAATTCGGTACAAAGTGAAATTCCTTTACGACACGAAGGATCCTTTCTTTGGTTTTGGCATTGATTCCGGGATCATCATTAATGGCACGTGATACCGTACTTGTACTTACTTTGCAAATTTTAGCAATATCCTTAATAGTAAGAGTTTCCATCCATCCTTTACTCTTTCTAATCCCCCACATCAGAAAAGCACGCTGACTTACGTCGGAAGATCCTATTGCAAACCATTCCCGGTAACGGTACCGTGCCAGATGTGTTTCTTTTGAATTACCCTTTCAATTTTGTAGGTTAACATCTTTTGGGAACGTTTTCAACAACATTGTCCCGCTCTGTCGATTCTTTCGTCAATAGTACAGAATTTTGGGGTTTCCTTTTGTGCACTTTTTTCATTTTTTCTTGTCCTTTACGAACGGAAAGAAGAAAGGTAAAATAATATCTGTTTAGAAGAAGCTGATGAGTTCAGAAAGAATCACTTTGATTCGAACTTTTCGAGGCCGATGATATGTCCCTTGCCAGAAGTCAGAGGATGTATGATTGGCCTCTTTTTTCGCGGAAAGGAGTGCCTATGACATGAATAAAATCAAAACCATCTATAAGAAGATCCGTTTTAAGGACTTTGTGACCATCCTCATCGGAACGACTCTGATCTCTCTCGATGTCAAATATTTCCTGGACCCTTCGGGACTGGTTACCGGCGGTGTCAGTGGTCTGGCCATTGTCATCCGTTATCTGAGCCGGGGGCTGATTGCCGGCGGCATTCCCCTCTGGGTATCGAATGTTGCCTTGAATGTGCCGATCTTTCTCTACGCGATCTACATGCTTGGTTTTAAGAGCATTCTTCGGACCGGTTTATCTTTCATCATCATGTCAATCGAACTTGCCCTGCTGCCATCCCACAGTTTTCTCTCAGATAATATGATTCTGACAACGGTATATGGCGGCCTGCTCTTCGGGGTTGGTATGGGAATTACACTAACTGCAAGAGCAACAACCGGCGGTACGGATCTTTTGGGGCAGGCATTACATGCCAAACATCGTTCCATCAGTATGGGCCGTATGATTCAGATATTGGACGGAGCGGTCGTTCTGGTCGGGGCCTTTGTCTTCCCCCTGGAGCATACCCTGTATGCCATTCTGTCCGTCTTTCTGACTGGTCAGATCACAGATTTCATTGTCGATGCCGGCAAGCGTGCCAAGATCTGTATCATCATATCTGATCAGAGTCAGGAGATTGCGAAGTCAATCCTGAGTGACTTGGACCGGGGCGTGACCGGACTGAAGGGAAAGGGCATGTATACCGGACGGGACAAGATCCTGCTTCTCTGTATCTGCTCGAAACATGATCTTCCGGATATCAAGGATATCGTAAGAGAACATGATAAAAAGGCCTTCTTTATTATCGGAAATATCAGTGAAGCCATGGGTGAGGGATTTGTGGAACACTGGAGATAAGCATTTGCTTTCCTTTTATATGATTCATGGAATAAGAAAAAGGACCATCTTTCGATGGTCCTTATCTTTATGACTTTTCGAATCTTTCAGAAGGGAGGTTTCTTTATTTTATTGCCTTCCTCTGTTCGATCTTCCGGTTTGATCGGTCAGTCATTCATCCGGATTATTTTGCAGACTTTGTTGCATACATGAAGTACTTATTTCCGGTCAGGGTCTCATATACGCCGCTGACATTGGACTTCATCATGTAAACATCATTGTAGAAGTAAAGAGGGATTACTGCGTTGGTATCCATCAGCATCTTCTCGGCCTTAACCAGAATGTCTGCACGCTTAGCTTTATCGGTCTCGGTACGAGCCTGATCCAGAAGCTTGTCATAATCAGCCCAGTTCTGAGGAGCAGAAGCGATCGGATTCTTACCAAACTGCATATCATTGTTACCGCTCTTGGTCAGGAAGATTTCCAGCATGTTGGAAGGATCATCATAGTCGGCAATCCATCCTTCACGGCAGAGTGTATAGTTACCATTCTGACGGTCAGCAATAAAGACCTTCCAGTCTTCCGTCTTAATAGTCATCTGGATACCAGCCTTCTTCAGGTCATCCTGGATCAACTGTGCTGCTCTCTCATTGGATGTACCGGAGTTCGTCAGAAATTCAAAGGAGATTGCCTTAGACGGTGTGTATGTACCATCGCCATTGTCCTTGAACTTATAACCGGTAGCGCTCTCAAGAAGCTTTACTGCCTTCTTGATAGAAGAAGCGCCGGTCTTCTCACCGTCATAATACTTCTGAGACCAGGTCTTGCCGTTTCCGTCATGCATTGCGGTAGGAACAAATGAGCTTGCAACTTCCTGACCGGTCTGACCTACAGTATCAACCATATACTGACGGTCAATCAGAAGAGAAACCGCCTTACGGAAGTCCTTAGCCTGATCTTCTGTCATGCCGTCGAAAATGGATGCATTGACATTGAAGCCGATGTAGTTGGTTCCCAGCTGATCTGCTACATAGAAATCAGAGAAATCCTTTACATTCGGAACTTCATCCGGAGAGATACTATCGATGAAGTCAAGGTTGCCACTGTTGTAAGCTGCGAAAGTAGCAGTATCATCAGCAGAAAGCATGAAATTCAGCTTTTCGATCTTCACCTTGTCGGCGTCATAGAAATTAGGGTTCTTGGTATATTCCATGGAACTGTCATGTGTCCATGCAGTGCAGGTGTAAGCGCCGTTTGATACAAAGCCTGCTTCATTTGCCCATGCGCCAGGATTAGAGCCATCCGGGTCAGCTGCTTCTACAGCCTTCTGCGGTACCGGATCGAAGACAGGGAATGCCAGGAGCTGATTGAAGTAAGGGCAGGAATTGTTCAGAGTAATCTTCAGAGAATAGTCATCCGGAGCCTCAACCTTCAGACTTCCATCGTCATTACGAGCAACGATATCGAAGAGATAGCCATAATCTGCTGCAGTCTTCTCAGATGCTGCACGATTCCAGCTGTAAACGAAATCCTTAGCAGTAAGGTCACTGCCGTCGGACCACTTTGTCTTCTTCAGCTTGATGTTCCACTCGGTACCATCTTCGGATACCTGAGGATCACCGTCTGCGATAGCAGGAACAAGCTTGTCATTCTTATCATAGGTATAAAGACCTACGAATGAGTTGACAGCCAGGCAGGCACCGTCAACGGTATTGTTCAGAGCCGGATCCAGGTGCTGAGGCTCGGAAGCCAGATTGATGTACAAGGTTTTTGTGTCGGTATTCAGCTTTGCCTTGGATGCCGACTTCTTTTCTGTGCTTTTTTCTGTCTGGGCTTTGTCAGATCCCTTGCTGCCTGCGTTACCGCAAGCGCCAAGGCTGGCAACCATAGCAGAAGCAAGAACAAATGCGAGTAATTTCTTTTTCATATGTTTTCCTCCTGTAACTATAGAGTAACTATTATATGTCAAACTTCCTAATCAAGGAAGTTGTGACCTTATTTATTCCAGCATGCACACAGATGTCCGTTTCCTCTGTCCTTCAGAGGCGGCATCTCCTTTGCACACTGCTCTGTCGCATAGCGGCAGCGGGTACGGAAAGGACATCCGGTCGGCATATGAAGAGGACTCGGGACATCGCCTTCCAGAATGATCCGATGACTATGTCTTGCTGTCTCAGGATCCGGGATCGGAATGGCAGACAGAAGAGACAAGGTGTAAGGATGGATCGGATGATTCATCAATTCATCCGCATCTGCAACTTCCATCATCCGCCCCAGATACATGACTGCGATCCGGTCCGAAATATGCTGAACGACCAGAAGGTCGTGAGAAATAAAGAGATAGGCAATGCCCAGCTTTTCCTGCAGATCCTCAAACATGTTCAGGACCTGCGCCTGAATGGAAACATCCAGTGCTGATACCGCCTCGTCACATACAATAAAAGAAGGATTTACAGCCAGTGCACGAGCAATTCCGATACGTTGTCTCTGTCCGCCGGAGAACTCATGCGCATATCGCATGGCATGCTCGGCGTTCAATCCTACGGTATCCAGAAGCTGTAAAATCTTGGCGCGGCGTTCTTCCTTGGTCTTATACAGATGATGGGTATCCAAAGGCTCTCCGACAATGTCTTCAACCGTCATACGTGGATCCAGAGAAGAATAGGGATCCTGAAAGACCATCTGCATTTCCTTACGATAGGGAAGCATATTGACGGAAACTTTCTTGCCCAATTTCGGCTTTCCATTCGAATCCGTGATCAGTTTTCCATTTTCATCATACTGTTCCCCGCTGTCAAAAAGGACTTTATCATTAAATATAATGCGTCCTCCGGTCGGCTCATAAAGATGAAGAATGGATCTGCCGACGGTCGTCTTTCCGCATCCGGACTCACCGACCAGGCCAAGCGTCTCACCCGGCATGATCTCAAAGGAGATATCATCGACTGCCTTCAGCGGAATCTTATGGAAGCCCTGAGAAACCGGGAAATATTGCTTCAAGTGTTCCACTTTCAGGAGCGGCTTCTTTTCATTCTCGCTCATGCCTTCGCCTCCTCACTCATAAAGAGATCTTTTACATTCATCCAGCAGCTTGCCCGATGATTTTCACCAACCTGATACTCCTCCGGAAGTTCTTCCAGACAGATCTTCATCGCATTCTCACATCGGGGGCAGAAGGCACATCCCTTCGGCATGTTCAGAAGGTTGATCGGTGTTCCGCCGATCGGTACCAGCCGCTCGTTCATATTTTCTTTGGTCGGGATCGAACGAAGGAGACCCTTGGTATATTCATGGGCCGGACGATAGAAGATATCATCTGCCGTACCGCGCTCACAGACCCGTCCGCCATACATGACAAGGATCTCATCACACATGGAAGCAATGACACCCAGATCATGGGTTACCATAATGATAGCCATGCCAAGCTTCTTCTGCAGGTCCTGCATCAATTCCAGGATCTGTGCCTGAATGGTAACATCCAATGCCGTTGTCGGCTCATCTGCGATCAGGATATCCGGCTCACAGCAGAGTGCCATGGCAATCATGACACGCTGGCGCATACCTCCGGAAAGTTCAAAAGGATATTGCTTGAGACGGCTTTCGGGCTCGTTAACGCCAACCAGTGTCAGCATTTCAACAGCTCTCTTCTCCGCCTCTTCCTTATTCTTGTTCGTATGAAGAAGGATGGCCTCCTTCAACTGATAACCGATTGTGAATACGGGGTTCAGGGAAGTCATAGGATCCTGGAAAATGATCGAGACCTTATCTCCACGGAAGGTTTCCAATTTCTTCTCATCCCATTTGGTGATGTCCTCACCCTTGTATTTAATGGATCCGCCTACGACCTTTCCGGTCTCTGCCAGGATCTGCATAATGGAATATGCGGTTACCGATTTTCCGGAACCGGACTCTCCAACGATGCCAAGCGTCTTACCTCTCTCCAGGGAGAAGCTGACTCCGTTTACCGCTTTTACTTCACCAGCATCCGTAAAGAAACTGGTCTGGAGATTATTGACCTCCAGAAGTGTATTATTTTCTTCAGCCATGACTTCCTCCTTAATTCAGCTTCGAATCGAATGCATCACGAAGACCGTCACCAATCAGATTCAGAGCAAGAACGATCAGAACGATAACCAATGCCGGAACCATCAAACGATAAGGAGCTGAAGAAATGGTCTGACGGGCATCATTTGCCAGAGAACCGAGGGAGGTCATCGGGAGGCTGACACCAAGTCCCAGGAAGGACAGGTAGCTTTCCGTGAAGATTGCGCTCGGCACCTGAAGGGCTGTTGTGATTATGATAATGGAAAGTACATTGGGAACGATGTGCTTCCGCATGATTGTGCCACTCGGCGTACCAATGGCTTTTGCAGCCAGGATATATTCATTGTTCTTAATGGAAAGGATCTGGCCTCTGACCAGTCTTGCCATGCCGACCCAGTAGAGGAGGGCAAAGACGATGAACATGGCCAGCATATTACCGCCGAGTTTTGCAAAAACCGTTCCCTTGATCAAAGGTGCCAGTCTTGCATTCAATACAACGGACAGGAGAATGATGATCAGCATATCCGGCAGAGAATAAATGATGTCGACGATACGCATCATAACAAGGTCAACCTTGCCACCGAAATATCCGGAGATCGTTCCGTAAATAACACCGATGATCAAAACCATGATGGCGGAAACAATACCTACGGAGAGGCTGACCCTTGTTCCATAGACAACACGAATGAAATAATCTCGTCCCAGGGAATCCGTTCCTAAAATATGAGGGAAAAGGTTCTTTCCCGTTTCCTTCATATACTGGAGTTCTCTGGTGGAATACTGCATGGGTGTCAGATTTACTGCAGTACCGTCACGCCGGCCATTTAAAGTGACCATGTCACTATAGGAATAAGGAACGATGATCGGAAGAATAATAATTGCAATAATCAGGATTGCCAGAACAATGATGGAAGCCATTGCCATATGGTTTTTCCTCAGGCGTCTCATTCCATCCTTCAGGAAGGTGGAAGACTCTCCCATAACATCCTGCTGTTTCTTTTCCTCGTCTGTCGCCTTTTCAAAATTCTTTTTATTAAATTTACTTAAATCGATCTGCGCAGATAAAAACTGGCGTCTCTTATAAGTAGTTTCATTGTCTGCCATTCTTATTTCCTCCTGCGGG
>JAQXPG010000026.1 GCA_029100405.1 Lachnospiraceae bacterium
AAGTCGTGGGATTCCTTAAGATAAAGTCAACATCACTTATCCTTATAGAATAAGATATAGATGACCGTTTTTAGGTTTTACCGTCTATGCGGATTTCGATACAGAGTATCTAATCTCCAAGCCGGAAGGCTGATGTCTGAACCTTTTGTATGATCTATGGATCTTAAAAGCCAAAACACTGCTTCATGGATATATTGCTTTTCTTCATTTCCGATATCAGTTTATCTTGCCGTCTGACAAAACCATCAAAGGTACTCATGCATTTATCCCTGTCGGGATGTGTGAATGTATCGTCTGTATTAAGTATCAGGAACGCACTATAAAGGTCTCTCTGTACGGTACGTCCATCTATGATCTTGGTTCTCTGCGATAGTGGGGCTTTAGTACAGGTATCCGTACTATGGTCATACTGGCTCGCTTTATAGTCTTTCGTCGCTATCTTTGTTACTGATCCTCCATAAAGTGAGGCTTTCTGTTCCAGCAGATGTATAAATAGTGCCGGTGCCCTGTTGTTTAAAGATCGACCGTATCGTTTTTTGCGCTTGTATTTATGTACCTGCTTTACAGAACCATCTTTATTTTTTACTTCAGAGATCCTGTCTGAGCGCTCAGTGTTCTTTGACCTCTTTGCCAGAGTCTTATAATCCATATCTTCGATATAAAAGTCTCTGGCATCTTTTAGAAGCTTATTGACCAGCCCGCTGTGTGACTGCTTGATATAATCCGACCGTACACGGTACAGATATTTGAGCCTGTTCCTCCGTCTGATATAAGTCTTTGAGAACTTCCATCTGTCATGATTGCTTTTGTCTATCGTACCGTCAGGATTGTATTTATCCGGGTTCGAGGCTCTTTTTGAAAGATCCATATGATACTGGGTATCTACGATCTCTTTGTTATACTTACCGATATCAGGAGCCAACTCTTCAAGATATACGCCTTCATCTGATACTGCAGCCATGGTGGATACCCCCGGGTCGATACCGCAGGCCTTATTTCCGGCGATAAGTTTCTTTGGAGCCGGTCCTTTCAGGACGACTACAATATAGTAGTGCCAGCCGTTCGGGAACATCCGGCGTTTGACATCGCAGTAGCTGATATCAGAAGAGAGTGCTTCATACACGTAGTCCATGGATGACTTTTTAGGGCGTTTCACCTTATAAGTGTGACCCATCCATACGGCGGAGAAGGTCTTCGTATCAAACCGCATACCGTTTTTCGTGGATTTCCCGCCTATGGTATCAAAGTCCCTGTATTTTTTGAAGTGTACTGCCTTTCCGTCACCGAAAAGATACTTCTCTGCCGACTGCCATACACGGGTGGCTTCCTTTTGAACCTGCTGTGACGACAGGAGCTTATGATACTGTTTCGCACATTTTTTGATATATGACTGGAAACTGTATTCAGAAAACCCCATATCCTGCCGGATGGTCTTCATCCTGTCTGACAGGTTTTTCTTATAGGCCGTTTCTGCCTTGGAAAGTTTCTGTTTGCCCTTGTGTTTTTTTAGCAATGCAGTATATTCTGTTCTTAGCTGCTGATAGTTTTTATCATACTTCAGACGTATGAGGAGTTTCCGAGCATGCTTTACCAGTACGTTATGGATATGCGACAGGGCATGGAAGCTTTGGTCTATGAGATAACCTTCGTATTCAGCTGTATCAAGTCTTAAGCATACGGTATGCATAGGTTTTGATGTTTTCGTTCCCGTCATAGACTATGACCTCGTTTTCTGTGTCTCCACGTACCATTTGATGGTTTCAGAACTTACATTGCCTGCCGTACTGACAAAGTACGATCTTGTCCACAGGGAAGGCATCTTCTTAAGCTGGGGAAACTCATCCCTTAGTGCATGGGAAGTCGCGCCTTTTATGTATTTCAGGATATCCGGTATGGGCATCTGGGGATAGACACTTACAAACATGTGGACGTGATCGACATGACATTCCATAGTGATGATGTCGATGTCCCTGCGTTTGCACTCCTGCCGTGTGAGCTCTTTAAACCTGTCCTCGACACCTGGTATGTTAAATATCTTTCTGCGGTATCTTGGACAGAATACGAGATGGTAGTTTATAAACGATACTGTTGTAGCTGTTCTTTTATATTGATTTTCCATATGTGTATATTATAAATTCTTTTATACATAAAGTCAAGGGCAAAAAGAAAAAAAGGCTATCATCCCACGGTTAAAACCGTGGGCTTTCCCGCCCTAAATGTTCTGTAAGAGAATATCATGTAGATTGTGCAGAAGGGGCAAATGCCGGCCGGGAAGCGAGAACTCCAGCGGTTTTACTATACAGAAATGTTCCTCTTGTAGTAAAATGGTGAGAGGATTGTGAATCAAGAAAGCAATTCTCGGGCAAGATCAGTAATCAATATACTTTTGCCGGCCATACTGTAGAATAAAAATCAGGAAAGAAAAAAGAAAAAGATCTCCATCAACAGAACCAAAGGATTGTGAGGACAGACATGAAGACTGTAAAAATCGGAATGCTTGGCATTGGAAATATAGGCCGTGGAACATATATGACCTTAGAGACGAATCGCCATAAAATCGAAGAAGCGACGGATCTCGATCTGCAGATCGTAAAGATCTTGAATCGTCATCCGGAAAAGGACCGCGGCATTGATATTCCCAAGGAAAAATATGTGACAGATATCCGGGATATCCTGGATGATCCTGAGATCCAGATCGTGATTGAACTGATCGGCGGCGTAGAGCCGGCCACAACCTATATGGCAGAAGCCCTAAAAGCCGGAAAGCATGTTGTCACAGCCAACAAGGCTGCCATTGCAAAGAATGGTAAGATGCTGCAGGAACTGGCTACCGAGAAACAATTAATGCTTCGTTTCGAAGCCAGTGTTGCCGGTGGTATTCCGATTTTGAATGCCATTACAAGTGCTTTGATCTGTAACGAATTTTCTTCCGTTCAAGGCATATTGAATGGAACCACGAACTATATTCTGACCCGGATGACCGAAGACGGCGCATCTTATGAAGACGTATTAAAAGATGCTCAGGCTAAGGGCTTTGCCGAGGCGGATCCGACAGCGGATGTCGAGGGCATCGATGCCGCAAATAAGCTGTCGATTTTGATCTCTCTGCTATTCGGTATCGGGGTAGCACCGGATGAGATCCCGACCCGGGGTATTTCGGATGTCAGCAGTAAGGATATCAATTTTGCCCGGGAATTCGGCTATACCATCAAGCTTCTGGCTTCTGCAGAGAGAAGAGATGGTGCACTTACCTGCAATGTAGAGCCTTCTCTCGTGCCGATGGATCATCCCCTGGCAAATGTGAATAATGAATTCAATGCGGTCTACATTACCGGAAATGCAGTAGACAACCTGATGTTCTACGGACGTGGAGCCGGCCCCTTCCCGACCGGAAGTGCGGTCATCGGTGATGTGATTGGCGAAGCAAGAAAGATCGAGAAGGGCGCGGCCTATGATCTGACCCCGCACCTTCGCTATGATGCGGCTCTGGATTTTTTGGGGGAGGGCCGGAATCCTTATTATATCCGCCTGAGCGCGGAGGACCGACCCGGTGTGCTGGGACAGATCGCATCGACACTTGGCACTTATGAAATCAGCATCAAAACCATGACGCAGCAGACCGATCGGGAAGAAGACGGTATCGTATCGATCATTATTATTGTGCATGATGTAGAGCGCAATATCCTGGAAACTGCTATGGAAGTCCTGATGAAGAATCATTCGGTAAAAAATATTGACAATGTACTCCGCGTCTTGGAATAAATGCCTATGAATTTGAATCTTTTAACCTTAAGAAAACATACTCTGGAGCCGGTTGCCTGGGACCAGGGGAAAGCAGCCGTTTTGATTCCGCTTCTGCATGATACGCAGGTTCCGAAGGAGCTGAAATACCAGGAGTCCAGGGACGACCCGGACGAGACCTTCCATCTCCATCGGGAGAATGCCTACGCCGGCTTTGCCCAGCTTCTTCAGAAATCGGCTGACGATGACCATTCGACCGGCTACAATTTGCTTTTTGAAGTACGTTCGGAAAATATAAAACAAGGCGGGGATATCTGTTTTCCGGGCGGTCATGTGGAAGAGGGCGAGAGTCCGGAAGATGCGGCATGCCGCGAAACGGAAGAGGAATTGGAATTAAACCGGGTCAATGGACATAAGATCTGTATGATCTGCCCTATGCATGTCTTGCAGGGTCCCGGCGGGATCCAGGTAACTTCTTTTCTTGGAGAGCTGCAGAACTATCAGGGAAGTTTCTCAAAAGATGAGATCTCCCGGGTCTTTGTTCTTCCCCTCGATTGGTTTCTGGAGCATGAGCCGGTGGTAGCAGGTGTGACCGCAAAGACCAGCCCGGATTTGGACTTTCCTTTCGATAAAATTCCGGGTGGCAGGGATCTGAAGTGGCGCGATGTGCATCGGCCGGTTTATTTCTATGATACGCCGGAGGGCCTGATCTGGGGCCTGACAGCGGAGATCATCTGGAATCTCATGGAGGTCATTCGGCCCCGGCTGAAATAAGGGAATCGGGTCGGCCTGTCACGGCCCTAGGCATCGAATTACTCGGAGAGCCTGTACCCTTCGACGGTCGCTGACATAGGATCCGTCTTATCACTTTCCCAAAATCACATCCACCATCTCATCTGGTCGGTCTACAATGACTCTGGAACCGAGGTCCTCCAGGAATTTCCTGCTCCGGAAGCCCCAGGTCACCGAAATGCAGTCGAGACCGGAATTTTTTGCTGTTCGAAAATCGATCTCCGTGTCTCCAATATAGACCGCATCGGAAGGATCGATATTCAGTGCTTTCAGGGACTGAAGCGTCATATCCGGAGCCGGTTTTCGCCGGGTCCCTTCCCTTTCACCCAGAGCGAAATCAAAGACACCCGGGAAATCAGAGGAAACCAGGCTCTGAACGGCAGGATCAGGTTTATTGGATACGACTGCGCAAGGAATACCGGCGGCGCGGAGTTTCTGAATGGATTCCGGAATGCCGGCATAAGGACCGGTCTTATCAGCGCAATGTGCTTCATAATAGGGTTTATAGATGGCCTGAATGCGGTTCACTTCATTTTCATCAATGCCATCCACCTTATCATGACCGGTTGTGCCAATCAGAAGGAGATCCTGTTCGGCCATCCCATTTTCAATCGCCAAGGCTCTCTGAATGGCAACATGTACGGCGCTTCCGAAACAAAGAGCAGTTTGATGCCGATCCAGGCGAATCTTATGTCCGCTTTTTTGCATGGCATAGTTTAAGGCATCCTTCAGATCCTCCAGGGTATCGAGAACTGTTCCATCCATGTCGAAAATCGCGGCCTTGTAGCGGGGGTGACGATCCATTTCTGTCTGCCTTTCCTTATTATTTTTATTGCTATCTGTTTGATTTTGAATCTTCATTTTTTTCTCCTTAGTAGCTCTTGTATTACATGAAATGTTTCGCCATCGTTTGACGTTGGTGGCAGACTTTTGACACCAATGTATGATTACGCGTGATTTCGTTGCTACGCAACTCCCATCACGCTGCCACATTCGACATTCCCGTGGCACTTAAGTGCCACTTCATGTCTCATGTGGGGCGTGTCAATAAGTCTGCTCACAGGGCATGCAAGCATGCCCTGTGGCAGACCTTTGACACTGTAATCAAATATGCCCAACCAGCTTATCCTTAATGATAGCCAGCGATTCGCGGAAGATGTTATTGGGAAGATACAGGGATTCGGTCGGCGCCGGCAGACCGGATACTTTGCGATAGCCCTGTTTTTCGGCTAGTTTTACGCTCCGGAAGACATGGAAATTACTGGTGACAATGAAAACCCGGTCTGCATTTGGATCTAAAAGCCTCTGACTGAACAGGAGGTTCTCGTTCGTGTTCCGTGACCGGGTCTCGGCCTGGATCCGGGTCTTTGAAATGCCCCGGTCAAGGAGCCAGTTTTTCATGACCGTGGCTTCCGGCAGAGCTTCGTTGGAACCCTGGCCTCCGGAAACGATACACTTGGTCTTAGGATGCTCCTTCAAATAACTTTCCGCAGTTTCCAGGCGATGCAGGAGGACCCGGGAAGGCTCGCTGCCACGGACCTGGGCACCCAGCACGATGATGGTATCCGCTTCTGTCCCGGAAGGAGGCCGGAAGCCTGAGAAAATGCAGACCATGCCGGTTGAGATGAGAAAAACTAGGCAGACCAGAAGGATCCGATTCGTTCTACGGAGCCAGATGGGAATCCGGTCCAGCCAGTGGAAATGCAGGGCGAATCCATGGAAGAGGAAAAGCCCGCCGACAAGGAGCCAGACCAGAAAAAATCCGGTGCCGGAGCGGGCGGAGCCAATCAAGATTCCATAAAGAATGCAGATCGTGCCGAAAATCAGATATAGGATGAATAGCATATAGAAACCTCTATTAAATTTAAAAAAATATCCGTTGAGCTTAGAATTTTCACCAGAAAGCCGAATGTTTATTACCGGTCTATCAATTACTACAAGAAAGACCCCATGAGAGTTATTTTAATTGCCATTTTCTTTGAAAGCAATCAAGAAATCATTATTTACTTAGATCATTCATGAATTTCTTTCAAACAGGTTCTTGAAAATCAAATTGTAACAGGTTGAGTAAAATATTATAATAGTGGAAACCGATTAATTTAGAAAAAAACACACATGGCGTGAGACTGGCACTTTGATGGAACTATTGGTTGATAAAATGAGACTGATCTGGGGTTGATTCGATTCTTCTACCATCCTAATATAAAAATGCTCGAGCAAACTCTAATTTTTGAGTATGATTTAGGAGGTAAAAAATATGAATGTAGCTGGTTTCTTAGGAATTTCAAGTGGGGCGGCTCAAAAGATTTGCGATGCAATCAACAAATTTGGATATGCGTTTATTGCATGTTCATTTATTGCAATGTGCTTAAGTGGAGGAACTTTGTCATCGCTTTTATCCAGCGCAGATTATGTCTGTGGGGTCGTATTAAGTTTCTATAGGAGGCATTTGGCTTTTCAGGCTGTTGTTTGGTAACTCATCAATCAATAAACAACTTTCTATTCTTCTAAGAAGCTTCCGGAATGCCATGCACCTTTGTTCTGTGTGCTAGTTCTTGTTAGTGAATAAATGGAGAGGGGATGACGAATCCCCTCTGTTTTGGGTAATAAAATGATATATCTTTTAACAGCCAAGAATATTTTGCTTAGCCAGTTTTATGAGAGCTACAAAAAAATAACCATATATTTAAATAGAAAAGTTCCAGTTGGTATTGGTATTTTTATAACAGTATTGTTTCAAATCAGTGGCAGTATCCTACTGACGTTGTTAGGAGTCGAATGCTCGAAATTCATTCCAGGAGAACTAATATATTTATATTTCGCATTTTTGGCTTGGGTACATTCTTTCATGCAAGCAAAAAAAGATTATGATACCTTTAGCGCGAGATATCAAAGAACCATATTCGTATTTGGATATAATAATAAAAAGGCAGTTTTATCTGGCTCATTAGCTTACTGGTTATTAGATACGGTAATAAATCCACTTGTTTATATTCCATATTGTGTTTTTCCTATTTATTATTTTAGAAATACAATTTTCACACTAGCGAATGTCAGTATTCCATTGTGTCTCTATTTTTATACTTTTCTAAAACAAGAAAAGAATCGAAATAAGTCTCTAAATGGGCAAATAATAGAAATCACTTATTGGGTAAAAACCGTTCTTATTTCTATTTTATTTGCATATATTTTATTTCAGGTACTGGATGGCCATAATATTTCCTTAGATTATGTTGAAAATGTTAGTAAACAGATAGAAGGAAATATCAATAGTATTCTTAATAAGATTCTTTTTTGGATCCCAATAGTATTTTCGTTGACTTTGCTACTTTCCTGTACCATTCTCTATTTTAGAATCAGAACGTTTAGATGTGTTTATTACTCGACGACAGTGTTAACCAAAGAGTGCAGATGGGTCAAGTGGCTGTCCAAACATTGTCGTGATGTTAAAGTTAAAAGTGATCTTGCAATAATCGCAAGAAGAAGAGATCTCTGGAGTGAGAGTGCCAATTCGGCGTTCATATTTCCTAATACTGTACTCATATCAATGATATTGATTTTCTATACTCATACTACGGCGACAACGCCTGTTAATATGTTTCTTTTTATGCTAACGATCCTAATTTTGGAACTGGTCACAGTATCAAATTTTATCTTTAACAATATGTCGTTTATGTTATTTCATAATGCAGAAATGAAAAATATAGATTTGTATATAATGACAGGGAGGGACAGGGCTTGGTTACTAATAAAGAAAGTAAAACTATTATCTATTATAATGATACCAGCTGCAGTGGTTTTAAACATAAGTTTGATTTGTATGGGTTTATTATTCACAAAATCTTTTCTTTATTTGTTATTTCCGGTTTTTACTTTGCTCAGCGTTGTTCTGATTTCATTTATACAATTATATTGGATGCACTTTTATCACCATAGATACTCTATTTATGAAGAATTTCTTACATATAAAATCAATTATTCTATGAAAAGACAGTGGAGTTCCATACCCTTATTTCTCTTGTGCTTGCCCTGTTTTTTATACTTATTTGTGATTTTTGGAAAGGAAATATATATTCCGGACAAATTGATATTTTGGATCATGATACTTATATTATTTGGCACACTTACGGTTGCTCTGTTTGTAAGTCAGGTTAGTTTAATAAAATGGAAAAATCATTAATAAAAACATGTATCTTTCGGTCGGCTATCAGTGTATTTATTGCGATTTTTATTGGAGTCTTTTTTGGCGTTGTTATTGAACGAATCGTACCGAGTACACATTCTATTCATATACTTTCTCAATGGGACATTTGGAAAAATAATTATTTTACAGTAATAAAGATGATATTTTTTGGAACTCTATCCTTTGGGATCTATTGTGTATCGTTTCTGATTTCTACAGGGGGAATTATAGGTAAAAGCCTACTGGTTATTCATAGAGATTATGGGATCTGTGGATTAATATATGGATTTTTTCCCCATGCCATTGTCGAGATGTTAGGATGTTGCATAGGTTCCATGATACCCATTTTTTCGTGGTGGATAATATTAGAGGGCTTTATAAAAAAGAATAAATGTTCAAAGAAAACAATCATTTTGTATGCTGTCACAACGATTCTATTATGCTTTTCCATGATGACAGCTTTATTGTATGGGGCATCATGTTTAGAGTATTACATAAGTGAAATGTATTGGAGGACTAAGTAGGGGGAGTCAATTATGGAAGATGTGATTATTGAAGATTTGAATTTTTCATACGATGGTGAGAAGCAGATCTTTGAACATGTTAGTCTAACATTTAATAGGGGAACGATATATTTGTTAACCGGAGATAATGGTTCTGGTAAGACAACATTGTTGCAAGTTATATCTGGATTGATATTTGGAGGATCTGTGGATCGAATTTTATGGAGTAGCAGGGAATACAAAAGGTTTACTGAATTAAAAAATGAGGTGCTGTATGTAAATGAGACACCTTATCTGTACGATTATCTGACTGGTGAAGAAAATTTGAATCTTATCATGGACATCTTTCATATTCAGAATAAGAGAGAAAAAGTGTTAGATAATGTACGTAAATTTAAAATTATTGATACATTGGATAGATTGGTCAGAGAATATTCACTGGGAATGAAATATAAACTTTTCTTAGCGGTTGCTTTTGAGGTTGATGCTGATATGCTTTTGCTTGATGAACCATTCACATCATTAGACATCGAAGGTCAGGAAATAGCTCAGAAGATGACAGATGAATTTGCATATAAGGGAAAAATAGTCATCATTTCTACTCATGTAAAAGATTTGATTCAGAAGTATAAACAGTTTCATTACCAAATTGCGGATCGAAGGGTATTATATTATGAAGATAAGTAAAAAAGTGATGGCAGTAATCACTGAGTTAGCTGGCTCTATTGCAATAGTTGGTGTTTTGTTTCTACCTAATGGAAAGACGCTGATTGATACGATAATAGATGCAGAAGGGGTAGGTCAAGACTATATATGTGGCATTAGTTATTGCTCACTGTCACTTATTGCTGTTTTTCTAGCATCTTACTTTATCAGTTTAAAAGCTTTTACAAAAGAGCAATCGACAAAGATATATGTGATATTTTCAACTATCTTAATGATATTGACATTGGTTTCTAAGATTATTTGGGGATAAAATAAAGGAATATTAGAATGATCAAAATGGAAGGATTATCAAAGGAATATAGGAAGACGAACGTATTAAATAATGTTACCCTGACTTTAGAATGTGGAAAAATTTATGGATTAATAGGGAAAAACGGGGCAGGAAAGTCCACATTGATGAAAG
This sequence comes from Lachnospiraceae bacterium, assembly GCA_029100405.1. Classification (GTDB taxonomy): domain Bacteria; phylum Bacillota; class Clostridia; order Lachnospirales; family Lachnospiraceae; genus Lachnocurva. The sequence goes on from JAQXPG010000026.1 coordinate 10,349, forward strand.
TTTTATGTGGTATTATTTCACCAAGCAAAGGCTGGTTTGATTTGGGTCATCATTCGACAGGAGCTTTGATTGAAGAGCCGACTGCCTATTCACATATGACAGCCAGAGAAAATTTAGAATCATATATGCTTAATTTTGAGAAACCTTCAGAGGAGGAGCTCTCAAAATTGTTAAATATGGTAAAACTTCCAGATGATAATAAACCTTTTAGATCTTTTTCTGTTGGAATGAAAAAACGATTGGGAATAGCGATGGCGTTGAGCCATCACCCTTCCTTTATTATCCTAGATGAGCCAACAGCAGGTTTGGATATCAACGGAATTTATGAAATACGTGATATTATTCGTAGCTACATAAGGGACCCGGGAAATATTGCTCTAATATCTTCTCATGATACAAGAGATTTAGTAGAGCTATGCGATTGTTTGATTTTTATTGATCATGGTAGAATCGTTTATCAATTAGATACTTTTGAAAAGGATAGTCGTTCCTTGGAACAGCAATATCTAACTATTATCGGAGGCTGATCTTCATGTTAAAGGGTTTGCTTTATGAAGTTAGGAAAATTAATCTTTGGAAGTATATCATTGCATTGGTTGTCCTTGTGATTGTAGGTAATATAGGGATTTCTCTTTTATATCATCAAGATGAATTTTCTCATAAAGCTGCAATGGAGGCTGAGAAAAATAACTATCAAGAAGCATATGATTCGATTGGAAATAATGATGAATTAGGGGTTGCTAGAATTTGTGAGCAAGAAATTGCCATCATTAACTATAGTATTCAACATCATATTCCATATAAGCGGTTAACTGTTTTAGGGAATTTAGCAATGAATAAATATTTAATCAATCTTGTGGTTTTGATTTTGGCAATTTGTTCCTATGACCTTGTGGCTGTTGAAAATGAAAATAATACTTGGAAGAATATAATTGTTGCGACACATAACAATATTAAGCAAATATTTGTCAGGAAAAAGATTGTTGAATGGATAGTCATTCTGGAAGGCCTGTGCATTTTTTTGTTTCTTGCAATTATGTTTGGGGTGGTGCGATATTCGGATTGGACAAACGTGACAGTTACATATTTAAATGGCCAAATAATTACCGGAAGTTATAATCAACAGATTGTTTCAATGATCATAAAAACATTCGTTAAGGGATTGGTATATGCAGACCTGTCGTTCTTGCTGGCATGTCGATTTAAGAAATCACGGATAGTTCTGATTTTCGTTATCATCTTGATTTTCTTTGATGATACGATTGTTAAGTTGCTGCAGGATTTGTCGTTTGAGAGATTTTTTCCATTTAAGCACTTGTTTATTTTGGAAAACATTTATGATTATAAATTGATAGACATTTGTGTTGCTATCACTTATTTCATAAGCATGATATTGGCTTTTTCATTTTTCTCTTATCAGGCTATTAAAAAAGTTACTGTGAGCTAGATGCATGTTGTAATATTGTTAGGGAGAGGCAAGGGGTTACTTTTACCTTAGTGTTGATACATGATAGAATAATGGTAAATTCATTGCTGATCACTAAGAGGAGACGGGGTATGGAGAAAGAAAATTCTATAGGCACAAGGATACGTATTTTGCGAAGGCAGAGAGGACTATCACAAGCAACCCTTGCTGAGTATATTGGGATTTCGTCCAAACATTTAAGTAAAATTGAATTGAATGAAGTCTCTTTTTCCATTTCGATTCTTATAAAACTTTCAGCTTTTTTCCGAGTGTCTAATGATTATATCTTAACAGGTAAAGATTTTGAAGTTACTAGTGAGCAATTGCTTTATTTATTACAGCATATCAGGCAAAATGAGTCGAAGGGAATATAGAAATCTATATGTGAATAAATGGAGGATCAAAATGAATCTACATGGCATCCATGTGCATTTTGCAGAAAAATCTGATATCCCGAGGATCGATGAACTTTTAAATTAGGTCAATCATGTTCACCACGACATCCGCCCGGACCTTTTTCGTTTGGACACAAAGTATTCGGATGAAGAGCTTCAAACGATTTTACAAGATCCGAAGAGGCCGATCTTCTGTGTGGCAGATGCTGAGAGGAACCGTTGACTGGGTTATTGCATGACGGAATTCCAGCAGGTGAAGGGGGATGGAATTCGAACAGAGGTGAAAACAATCTATATCGATGACCTCTGTGTGGATGAAGAGGTTTACGGCCGGCATCTGGGTCAGATTATAATGGGTCAGTTTTCAAGGCAAAAATTTAAGATTTTTATGATGAACTGATATTCATGATTATGGGAGTAAGGATAACTACCAGGTTACTGGTGATTATGCTGCATCTCTGGCTGCCTCATAGAGCATTGCCGGATAATATACCGAAGCAGGTGTTACATTTCCGATTGCTGAATGGCATCGCTAAAAGTTGTAGTTGTGGATGTAGTCGCTAATAGCGGCCCTGGCTTCCTTGATGTTGTGCCATTCCGTCAGGAAGGCTTTCCTCATACCTTTCGGCTTCTATCAGGCCATGGGCATGAAAACGCAGTAGGCCTGCAAGGAGGAAATTCTCTGATTTATGTGTACAAAAGAAAAAGACATTACGGGAATTGTGATTCGCCCTGCGAAGATAACAGATGCGTCTGCAATCCTCGAAATCTACCGCTATTATGTTTTGAATACGGCGATCACTTTTGAATGGACCTGCCCTTCATTGGAGGAATTTCAGGAACGGATGACAAAGACACTCCGTCGCTATCCCTATCTCGTAGCGGAAGAGGGCGGAAAGATTTTAGGTTATGCTTATGCCGGCCCTTTCTATGGGAGAAAGGCTTATGACTGGTCGGCAGAGAGTACGATCTATCTCGATCATACTCTTCGTCATCGGGGTCTGGGGAAGAAACTTCTCATGGCTTTGGAAGGAGCGCTTCAGGAAATGCATATCTTAAATGTATACTCCTGTATCGCTTATCCTAAGACAGAAGATGAGACTTTGACAAAAAACAGCGCGGATTTTCATGCCAAAATGGGCTATCGCCTGATCGGATGTTTTCATGATTGCGGTTATAAATTCGATCGCTGGTATGACATGATCTGGATGGAGAAGATGCTGGGGCCTCATAGGGATGCACCGGATCCGCTTGCAGCATGGAACCCTGGAGAATAGACTGATATAAGTGGCAAAAGCCACTTTTGACACGCATATCATAGAATCATTTGAGGATAAAACCATCGGATCACATAGAAAGGAACGTACTTTATGCCAGCAGGATTTGCACATACATTATTTGGAATTCGCGTTTTTCAGACGCTGCCGGATCCTTTGAAAGAAAGTATTCGTAGACATCGGGACCTCTATCTGGCAGGACTCCAGGGGCCGGATATTCTTTTTTACTATCATCCTTTGAAGGCGAATGCTGTTTCCCGACTCGGGAAAGCCATGCATGAGAAGAGCGGGAAAAGATGGTTCTCGGATGCCTGTCAGATGGAAGAGGGCGAAGACTATGAGGCCCGGCGGGTTTATCTCTACGGGGTGGTCTGTCATTTCACATTGGATGCCATGTGCCACGAATATATTGATTCGTATGCAGAGACAAGTTCCATCAGCCATTATGAAATCGAGGGCGAATTCGATCGAAGCCTTCTTGTAAAGGAAAAGAAGGATCCCCTGTCCTACAGCAGGATCCCCGGTTTTCCGTCAGATGCCTATACATCTGAAATCATCCGGGTCTTCTATCCCGGACTTTCCGCCGAAACGGTAAGAGAAGCACTGGAATCCTTTGTGAAATTTCATCAGCTTCTCCTTTGCCCCACAGATCATAAGAGAAACTTTATCTATTCGGCACTGCGTGTTTTGGGAAAGTACCAGACCTTGAAAGGACATATCATAAATAAGAAAGCAAATCTGTCCTGCGCTTCTTCCAATCAGGAGCTGACCCGGCGTTTCGAAGAGGCCATCCCCAAGGCAGCAAGCCTTATCCTTGGATTCTCTAAGGTCTTGTCGAAGGAAGAAAGCCTGGAAGACTGGGCAAAAGACCCGCTCCTTGAGAAGAATTTTGTCGGAAGATCGTTTATTTGAAACTTTGAAACCAATTCGTGAAACCAATTCGTGAAACCGATTCGTGAAACCAATTCACTTTAACGTGTTGACACATAAAAGAATCAGAATTATACTGTCTCTTGTATGTGAGATGGGAGGGGGAGAAATTTAGACCGCTTTCATAGCGGTCTTTTTTCGTCTCTATCACAGGAGGAAGATTTTAGAAAATAGAAAGGTTTTACAAATGACTAGTGAACAAAAGGAATTTAAACCCTTTGTTGCTGCAGACACAGCCATGCGGGAGTTGTCGCCGTTTTCCATTATCATCGGTATTCTTCTGGCAATTGTCTTCGGAGCAGCAAATGCTTATCTGGGATTGAAGATCGGAATGACGATTTCTGCATCTATTCCGGCCGCAGTAATCTCCATGGGTCTTATCCGTGTGATTTTGCACAGAGACTCTATTCTTGAAAACAATATGGTACAGACCATCGGTTCTGCAGGTGAGTCTGTTGCAGCAGGTGCAATTTTCACCTTACCTGCTATTTTTATGTGGGCAAATGATGGAAAGACTTCTTATCCTTCCTTTGCTCTGATTGCCGTCATCTGTATGGTCGGCGGTGTTCTGGGTGTGCTTTTCATGGTTCCCCTTCGGAATGCCCTGATTGTTCAGGAACATGGAACCCTTCCTTATCCGGAAGGAACTGCCTGTGCGGAAGTCCTTCAGGCCGGTGAAGAGGGCGGCGCTAATGCAAAGACCGTATTCTCCGGACTTGGGATCGCAGCTCTATTTAAATTCCTGGCAGATGGCCTGAAGATCTTCCCCAGTGAGATCACCTATGATTTTAAGAATTACAAAGGAGCCGGTATCGGTATGGATACCCTTCCTTCTCTTCTGGGTGTTGGTTTTATCTGCGGACCGAAGATCTCTTCTTACATGCTGACCGGTGGTCTGCTTGGATGGCTGGTTCTCATGCCTTTGATCTATGTTTTCGGCGGTGACATGGTTATCTATCCGGGAGCTGATCCGATCTCTTCCATGGCAGCACCTGTGCTCTGGAAATCTTATATCAAATACATCGGTGCCGGTGCCGTAGCATGCGGCGGTATTATCAGTCTTCTGAAATCTCTTCCCATGATGATCAGAGCTTTCTCCGGTTCTATCAAAGGATACGGCTCTAAGGTCGGTAATGCCATCCGTACCAATAAGGATATGCCGGCAAGAGCCCTGGTGATCGGTATCGTGATTGCAGCCCTTTTGATCTGGATCCTTCCGGTATTCCCGGTCGGATTGGGCGGAACGATCCTGATCATTGTCTTCGCTTTCTTCTTTGTAACGGTATCTGCCCGAATGGTAGGTATCGTCGGATCTTCCAATAACCCGGTTTCCGGTATGACCATTGCAACCCTTCTGATTGTTACCGCTATTCTGAAGGCAACCGGAAATGTCGGGATGAAGGGCATGACCGGTGCCATTGTCATTGCATCGATCATCTGTATCGCATCTGCCATTGCAGGCGATACCTCACAGGATCTGAAGACCGGTTATATCGTTGGAGCGACTCCCTGGAAACAGCAGATTGGTGAGATCATCGGTGTTCTGACATCTTCTGTTGCGATCGGAGGAACTCTCTATCTTCTGAACAGTGGAATGGGCTATGGCAGCCAGGCGCTTCCGGCTCCGCAGGCAGAACTCATGAAGATGGTCGTTGAGGGCGTTATGAAGGGAAATCTTCCCTGGGCTTTGATTTTTGCAGGCGTCTTCATCGGCGTGGTCGTTGAGATCATGGGCATTCCGGTTATGCCTTTTGCTGTAGGACTTTACCTGCCGATCTATATTTCCCTTCCGATGATGGTTGGCGGACTGATTCGTCTCTATGTTGATAAGAAGCGTACCCTGAGTGAAGAAGAGCGTAAGGCAGCGAATAACCGCGGTATCCTTTACTCCTCCGGCCTGATTGCCGGTGAGGGTCTGGTTGGTATTCTCCTGGCTGCATTTGCTGCAGCTAAGCTGAATATCGATGTCTCCTCCACGTTCAGTCTCGGAAGCATCGGCTCTCTGATCCTCTTCATTCTCCTGGCAGCGACCCTCTTACATATGGTTCTGAAAAAGGACAAATCCGATGAAGAAAAGTGAGAATCTTCTGGATTTTAAACCTCATCGGAATGCGCTCTATTCCTGGAAACTGGCTGAGAATGGTCATGTCCTGGTCCGGATCGAGCATAAAGGGCTTGCCGATAAGCTGGTACAGGTGCTTGCGAAGAAGCCCCGCTTCTCCGATATCGAGCTGGATGACCTGGGATCCTTCGTCTGGCAGAAGCTGGACGGAGAGACCTCGGTCTATGAGATCGGGCAGATGGTGAAGAAAGAGTTCGGCGAAAAGGCGGAGCCGCTTTACGAGAGACTCGGCAAATACATGAAGACATTGCATGAGAACAAATTTATCGTCTACCAGGACCATTCGAAGAAAGAGAAATCCTGATCGCAGAATCAATTGTTTTACAAGGCTCCTCCGGCCACAAGGCCGGGGGATTTTTTGAACTTGAAAAAAGTTGAAGGAAAATCACACATAGCTGTATTGAAATTCAACTGTCATTGAACGTATAATAATAAAGCTATATATAATAAATGGAAGGAGAAATGATAGAAGGTTGGTTACCTGCAAGGCCGATTATCACAGTTGACAAATGGAAACAAAAAAACGCAGTAAATTTACAGGAAAAATAGGTTATGTCTTGTCCGCAGCCGGCGCATCCGTCGGTCTGGGAAATATCTGGCGGTTCCCTTATCTTGCCGCGAAATACGGGGGAGGAATCTTCCTCGTCATTTATATTATTTTGGCATTGACTTTCGGCTATACCATGATCGTAGCAGAGACAGCGATCGGTCGTATGTCACAGAAGAGCCCGGTCGGTGCCTTCCGCTACTTCAGTAAGAAGCCCTGGTCACAGATCGGCGGCTGGATCAATGCCATTATTCCGATTCTGATCGTGCCCTATTATTCGGTGATCGGCGGCTGGGTCGTTCGTTATTTTATTGAATATTGTATCGGAAATTCGCATGATCTTGCCAAGGAGGATGCTTTTTCTTCCATGATCACCAGCGGACTGACATCGGAAATCTGGTTTCTGATTTTCTCTATTCTCTCTCTCTTCATTATTTTCATGGGAGTGCAGGGCGGTATTGAACGAGTCAGCCGGACCATGATGCCGGCTCTGGTCGTTCTGGCTGTGATCGTCTGCATTTATTCCATGACGCGTCCCGGCGCCGGTGCCGGTATCCGTTATTTGCTTGTTCCGAATCTGAAGAACTTCTCCTGGATGACGGTCGTCTCCGCCATGGGGCAGATGTTTTATTCCCTGTCCATTGCCATGGGAATCCTGATTACCTTCGGTTCCTACATGAAGAAGGAAGTCTCGATCGAGGGAGCAACCCGTCAGGTGGAATTCTTTGATACTTTGATTGCCATTATGGCAGGTCTTATGATTATCCCGGCCGTCTTTGCCTTCTCCGGCGACAAAGCGGCAGAGAATCTCCAGGCCGGACCTTCGCTGATGTTCATTACTATGCCGAAGATCTTCGATTCTATGGGATTTGGAAATGTGATCGGTGCGGTCTTCTTCCTTCTGGTTCTGTTCGCAGCCCTGACCAGTGCCATTGCCCTGGAAGAGAGTGCTGTTTCAACTTTTGAGGATCAGTTGGGCTGGTCCAGAAAGAAAGCGACTGTCATAATCGGCTGCATCATGATTGTTCTGGGATCTCTTTCTGCTTTGGGTTATGGCCCGCTTTCTAATGTGAAGATCATTGGAATGAGTTTTCTGGACTTCTTTGATTTCCTGACCAATTCCGTTATGATGCCGATCGCTGCTTTTGCCACCTGTATGCTGGTCGTCTTCGTGATCGGCAGAAAGAAGATCGCAGAAGAAGTTCTGGAGGCTGGTGCATTCCGCCGTCAGGGCATTTTCAACTTCACGATCAAATGGCTGGCACCGCTTTTTGTCCTGATCATTCTGGTATCCAGCGTGGCATCTGCATTCGGATGGATCCATATGTAAGGTTTTGGCGGAAGTTACGAAGATAGGATACCATACGTGAGTGTGGTTTATCGAAATGGAGATAGAGCAATATGAAAAACGGAATTGTTGTGATCGGAGCCACTTTTGTGGACATCAAGGGATATCCCAGCGGCCAGTACGTGCCGAACGGCCGGAATGCCGGCAATGTCATCGAAGTCCATGGCGGCGTCAGCAGAAATATTGCGGAAGATATTGCAAATATAGAGCTTCGCCCTACATTTCTCTCCATCGTCGACGAGAGTGCCCTGGGACAGGAAGTCATTGACAAGTTAAATCGTCATAAGGTGAATACGTCCTATATTCGTAAAGTCAAAGACGGGCTTGGAACCTGGCTGGCCATTTTTTCGAATGAGGGCGATGTCGTCGGCTCCATTTCCAAACGGCCGGATCTGTCACAGATCCTTCGGATCCTTAATGAGGAGGGCGATGAGATCTTCGCCGAGGCAGACAGTATCTGTGTAGAATTCGATATCGAAGCTTTGATCTTAAAGAAAATTTTTGAGCTGGCGGATAAATACCACAAGAAGGTCTACTGTCCGATTTCCAATATGTCGATAGCGATAGAACGACGGGATCTGATCCAGAGGTCCGGCATTCTGGTCTGCAATGTGCAGGAGGCGGGTCTTCTCTTTTCGGATGACTATTGCAGCATGACACCGGAGGAATTGATGCCTGTCATTGACCGGAATGTGAAACGGGCCCATTATCCCGGCATGGTTGTGACCATGGGAGGAAAGGGCGCTGTCTATGCGGAACTAAATGGTGAGCCCGGCTATTGCCCGCCCATCAATGTCGGAGTAGTGGATACGACCGGCGCAGGCGATGCCTTTTTCTCCGGCGTGGCAATCGGTCTGACTTATGGGAAGACCTTGGGGGAGGCCTGCCGGATCGGGACCCGGATGGCAAGCTCTGTTATTTCAACAACGGACAATGTCTGCCCTCGTTTCTTGCCGTCGGAATTTGACCTGGAATTCGGGAATCCGTAAGACAGCAGCATAAAGAGAGGAAACGATGACCTATTTTACAAGTTTTGCCTTGGATAATGAGAAAGATATTCTGGTGAATCTCTACTGGGACTTAGACCAGCTGCAATATGAGCTCGAGACGCCAAATCACCATTCCGGCAATCTCATCCGGAATCTTGCCCGCCTCTGTCAGCTGCCGCTTTCGACCAATGAGGAAGGCCTTCTTGTCATCCGGGGCAGCATTCCCTGTTTTATCGATGGAGACAACCGGGAGGTCTACATTTTCCATATGGGTGCAACAAAGGTTGCAAATATCTACCGGGACGGCCGGGTGGAGCGGAAGGCGACCATTCCATCGATTGCAAAGACCTTGATGAGTCAGACCCGGGAGTATGAGCTAGACCTCTATGAGACCATTTTTAAGACCTATATCCCGCGGGATTTGAAGTTCTGTTCTGATCTTCATACCCACATGAATGCAAATCTGCCGGGGGACATTCTGATCGCGCTCGGCATTTTCCACGAGATCCGTTATCCCCTTTATTATATTCGAAAGCTGGACCTGGCGCTGACGCCGGCCCAGGAGGCCCTGCTTTCGGAGCGCCGGGCTAAGGTCGAGAGGCAGTTTATTCATTCTGACCTGAAGGGCAAGTATCTGGATCGGAAGATCAACGACAATACCTTTCTTAATTTCGCCAGCCTGATTCTGGATAATCTCGACCATGCCGCCGAAAATATTGTAAAGATCCGGACCTCCCTCTCGATCCTGAAGGACGGCCAGGCTGTTTTTACCAATCTGGAGAAGGTTTATCTCTATCGTTACGTCTTCTGTAAGGGTCAGACGAGTGAGGATTCTTTTCCTCTTCGAAATGTAGACCAGATCCCCGATCGCGAGGTACGCCGGGCTCTGAAACAGATGCAGAAGGATCACGAAAATCCGGACTATGTCGAGAACAGCCTCTTTCAGGACTGTCTTCTCTGGATCGCCCGGAATTACAGACGACAGGGCATCTCTTATGCCGAGATCAGTGATACAACTCTTGTCAAGAAATATGAATCTCTTCGGATGCTGGAGGAGGTCCATAAGGTCATGCCGGCTATTTTCAAGGAGACCGGTGTCATGCTCCGCTTTCTTGCGGCCATCCGGCGAATCCCTTTGACCATTGTGAAGGACCGGGTGACACCGAGTGATTACCTGGCCCAGAATGTGTCAGTTCTCCATGCAACGGCTCTGGATCCTTACGTGGCCGGTGTTGATTTCGTGGGCGAAGAGATCAATGATATTATCCAGTTAAAGCCGGTCTTCCGGGAAATCTTAAAGATTGCAGCTAAGGATCCGGATTTTGTGATCCGTGTGCATGCCGGAGAAAACGACAGCCAGAAAGACAACATTGCGCACTCCATCGCCTGTGTCAGAGATTCTCTGGCGCCGGGTCAGGCTATGCCTCATATGAGAATCGGCCATGGTCTCTATACCTACAGTCTGACCTCCAGAAAGGGCAGAGAAGTCCTCCGGCAGCTGAGGGACAATCATATTGTTCTGGAATTCCAGCTGACTTCCAATGTCCGCTTGAACAACCTGAATTCTCTGAAGAATCATCCGCTGAAGCAGTATCTGTCTGCCGGGATCTCCTGTGTACAGGGAACGGACGGCGCGGCGATCTATGGGACGGATGCGATGGAGGAAGAACTGGCTCTGGCCCGTCTTCTCCATCTGAGTGGTGAAGAAATGGCTCGAATGAAGGAAGCAGAGACGGTCATTATCGAAAACAGCAAGGCTGCTTATCAGAGAAAGAAGAGAGCCTACGAAAATGCCCATTATACTGAGGAGAAACTTTTGAAACTGATGCCGGAGATCCTGCCGGCTGCCGGCATTCATGCAATCGCAGGCAGCCACAGCCGTCATTTCGATGCCAATACGGAATTGAAGGAAAAAATCCGGGAATTGCCCTGGGATCGGACCCCGATTATTCTCATGGGTGGAAGCTTCAATAGTGAGCGTCGGACGACCCGTCTCCGTGAGGATGGCAAGGCAGAGATTCAAAAGCTTCTGGCATCGATCAGTCCGGAGGAGTATTTCTTTGTGGTCGGTCATAAATTAACCGGATATGAGGGATTTCTTGTAGAGGAAATCTCGAATCTTCCGAAAGAGCGGCAATTTGAAGTCTTTGCTATGGTTCCGTCTCTCTTAACGGCAGAAGAGAAGAAGAGACTGAAAAGTGCGGATGTCAATATCCGTGTCAGCCCGGATCTCGAAGGCATGGGGATCTATAAGAGCTTCAATTATGAGATCTTCGAGCGTCGGCCATCGGTCCTTCTGGCTTTTGATGGCAATTCTGCCGGGGAGAATATGATCCAGGAAGCTAAGAATGGTAAGGGGCGTGCCAAGATCGAAGTCTATCTGCATGCCGGGTCCTTATTGAAGAAGGCCAGGTCTCTGGCCGGTTACGTCGCTTATTTCGGTGATGGAGAAGATTTGGAGGTGTAGGGAATGGATGTCGAAGCCATACAAGCCTTACAGGAGGCGATTGACCAGTCCGAGCGGATCGTATTCTTCGGTGGTGCCGGAGTTTCCACAGAAAGCGGGATCCCGGATTTCCGGAGCAAGGATGGACTCTATAATCAGCATGACGTGAATTTCGACAAGTACCCGCCGGAGTATCTCCTCAGTCACTCCTGTCTCATCGACCATCCCAAGATCTACTTCGAATTTCACCGGCAGAAGATGGATACAAGAAATGTAGAGCCAAACGCAGCGCACCGCTATCTGGCGAAGCTGGAAAAGACAGGAAAACTTCTCGGAATCGTAACACAGAATATTGATGGTCTCCATCAGAAAGCCGGCAGTCGGAAGGTTTTTGAGATCCACGGATCTGCGCTTCGAAATTACTGTATGAAATGCGGGAAAGTCTATCCGTCGGACTATATTTTCGAGTCAAAGGAAGCCGTTCCTCACTGCAGCTGCGGTGGAGTTGTCCGGCCGGACATTACGCTCTATGAAGAATCTCTTCCGGAAGATGCGGTCGAAAAGGCCATCCGTGCCCTGTCCGAGGCGGATCTTCTGATCATTGGCGGGACATCTCTGACGGTCTATCCGGCAGCTTCTTTTATCCATTATTTCCATGGAGATACGCTTGCCGTTATCAATGAAAGTGATCTGTCAGTGCCCAGGGCGAAGCATACCATAGTGATTCACGACCGGATTGGGGAGGTCTTTTCGAGATTGCGGGCGTGAAGAGAGGAGCATATAATAGCATTAAGGAGATTTTCTTCCAAGACCTGGACAATGGCAATAAGCAATAATCTTTAATGGAGGGGACAGATATGAGCAGAAAACTATCTGTAATTTATGGGATTTTACTTTCAGTCGTTGCTTTACTCTACGATGTTGGATACTATTTTCTCGATCGAAAAGTGAGCCAGACATATGTAGCGATACCCGCTCAGCTCTATCAAACGGTCGTCTTTGCTGCACTTGTATTTCTGTATACATTTCTGATGCTTCGGTTCATTCGATTTTCATCTGGCTATTGTGCTTCGTTAATCAGCGCAATTCTATGCCTGATTCTTTCCTCCAGGATTTTCATGCATTGGTCTCTTCTGTCGCTGTGCCTGATTGGAATGTCGATTGCTTTTCTGGTCTTCGGGAAGAAATCCAGGGAATAGTCGGAAAGTGGAATGCTTGCCTGACTTGTAAAAAAGATGTAAATAAGAGTATACTATGAGAGATCGGGAGAGTGGTGAGTCACATTCTCCCGATCTTTTTGCCTTGAAGATCAATACCTTTTCCATTCCATGGTGAAATGTGATTGGTAGAAGTGATTCGGGAAATGATATGGTATCCTATCCCTAGTTTCAGATTAATATTTCAGTTGAAATCGAGAAAAATGAAAAAAAGAAATGCAGAAACGCAGCAAATCGCATATGAGAAGCAATATCACCGCATGACGCAGGAGCCGGTCGGACGTCTGGTTCGGGAACTTTCGCTTCCGACCATTATTTCTATGCTGGTAACGAATATTTACAATATGGGGGACACTTTTTTCGTCAGCCAAATCGGGACAAGTGCCAGTGCAGCAACCGGTGTTGTCTTTGGTCTGATGGCGATCCTGCAAGCCTTCGGTTTCATGTTCGGCCATGGAGCGGGGACTAATATTTCCCGGAAACTCGGTCAGAGGGATCTTAAGTCAGCAAAGAATTTCAGTGCCTGCGGATTTTACCTGTCACTTCTCACCGGTTCCCTGATCGGCCTTTTCGGACTGATCTTTCTGGATCCCCTCATGCGGCTTTTGGGCAGTACGAATACCATTCTTCCCTATGCGAGAATCTATGGGATCTATATCCTTCTGGCCGGGCCGGCCATGACGACAGGCTGTGTGATGAATAATATTCTCCGTTATGAAGGGCTGGCTTTCTATGGCATGGTAGGTCTGACAAGTGGAGGGATCCTGAATCTCTTCGGGGACGCCTTCCTCATCAATGTCTGTCATATGGGCATTGCCGGTGCGGGGCTATCGACTATGGTGACCCAGTATCTGAGCTGTCTGATTCTGATCCTGCCTTTCCTTCGGGGCAGGACGCAGAGCAGTTTTCATCCGAAATATTTCACATGGAAACCGGCCATCGTGAAGAAGGTGATTTTTAACGGAATGCCATCTCTTGCACGAAACCTGTTGAACGCCTTATCTACGATGCTGATCAACCATCTGGCAGGTGGTTACAGCGATGCGGCAGTTTCGGCCATCTCGATCGTAAACCGTGTTACATTTTTCCTGAACTGTATAACGATCGGCCTCGGACAGGCACTGCAACCCATAGCAGCCTATAATTATGGGGCGAAAATTTACTCCCGCTTAAAGAAGTGTTATTGGTATGTCTTCCGCCTGGCCAGTACTTTGCTTGTGATCCTGGCCATTCTTGCCTTTCTCTTTGCCGGCCAGATCGTTGGCTTCTTCCGAAATGATCCGGAAGTCATTCAAATCGGAAGCAGGATGATGCGTTTTATTAGTTTGAGTATGCCTTTCATGGCTATGTCCGTCTTTGGTGATATGATTTTTCAGTCGATCGGACAGGCCGCAAAAGCGACCCTTCTTACTTCCCTGCGCCGAGGTCTGTTTCTGATCTTCTATGCCTATTTACTGACTGCAATCTTCGGCCTGACGGGTCTGGAGATCTCGCAGGGCCTCTCAGAAATCAGTGCCAGCCTGATTGCCTTTCCTATGACCCTGCAATTCCTTCGTCATCTGCCAGAAGATCGGATAGAGAACGTATGATGGATCATAGATAAAAGAAAGACCATGAGGGAGAAAAGATGATAGCAATCGTATGTTTGTCAGAGGATAATGGAATGGCTTTTAACCACAGGCGGCAAAGCCGGGACGAAAAACTGATCGACTACTTAATCAGCCGTCTTTCAGGCAAAACCTTACGGATGGATCCTTACTCTGAGGACTTATTTATGAAATATAAGGCCTTACCGGCTTCCGGAGGAATACCGGGAGAATGCCCAATCAACGAAGAAAACCATAAAGAAGGATCGGATCTGAATCTTTTTACAGATTTGGGAGTCCACATGATCGTAGAAGAAGATTATTTGGAGAAGGCACAAGAAACGGACTATTGTTTTGTGGAAAGAGAAGATCTCCTGCCCTACAAAGACCGGATTTCCTGCCTCATCCTCTGTCGATGGAACCGGAAATATCCCATGGATCAGAAATTAGATCTGGATCTGTCGGAATACAAGCTTCGTTCTTCAGAAGATATTCCGGGAAAATCCCATGACAAAATCACAATTGAGGTGTGGGACAAGAGACAAGATCTTCATTGACAGAAGATATTCGAATGAGAGCCTTCACATGAGAGAGGAAAATGCAGAAGAGAGAATTGGATGAAATGAAAGAGGAAAGAAAGAAGAAAAATCAATTTCGAAGAAATAAGTCCGTTTTTGCCTTGCTTCTTGCGCTGCTTCTTGTTTGGAGCGGATGGAATCTGACTGCCTGCACAGAGCTGTCATCGGCCGGACAGAAAGCAAAGACAGAGATCAGTGCATCGGCTGATACAGATTTGAAACAAGGGGAAGACGCCGGTCAGACCGGTAGCCAGTCGGTCGATACAGATCTGAAACAGGGGGAAGACGCCGGTCAGACCGGTGGCCAGTCGGTCGATCCATCGGTTGATCCGTCGGTCGATCTTTCCAATGGTTCTATACCGGCCTACGATGGGAAGGCCTATATTTCCATCCATCAGAATGTACCATCCTTTTCCGATGCGGACAAGAAGAGGACAGATCCTTTTGAAAGCTACAGTGATTTGGATCAGCTGGGACGCTGCGGTGTGGCTTATGCCAACATCTGTAAGGAAATCATGCCGACAGCGAAGCGCGGACCGATCGGTGCGGTCCGGCCCAGCGGTTGGCATACCGTGAAATATGATATCGTGGATGGGAAATACCTCTACAATCGCTGTCACTTGGTTGGTTATCAACTGTCCGGTGAGAATGCAAATGAAAAGAATCTGATCACCGGAACCCGCTATCTCAATACTGAGGGTATGCTGCCCTTTGAAAATATGGTTGCCGATTATGTAAAAGAGACGAATCATCACGTTCTCTATCGGGTAACGCCGATTTTTCAGGGGAATGATCTTGTGGCAAGCGGGGTTCAGATGGAAGCATGGTCGGTGGAAGATCAGGGCGCCGGAATCTGTTTCAATGTATATTGCTATAATATCCAGCCCGGTATCACCATTGACTATGCAAGCGGAACCAGCAGCCTGGCCGGACAAGCTTCGGCAGCGACTGATTCAGACCGCACGGTCTATATTACCGGAAGCGGAAAACACTATCATCTGACGCAAACGTGCAAGGGACTTACCAAGGCAAAATCGATCACTCCAATTTCAGAAAAGGATGCGATTGCGAAGGGTTATACCCTGTGTGGGCTTGAGAAATAAAGCTTGAGAAATAAAGCTTTTCTGGCTTCGATCAATGCTGATCGATCCACTCGTATGTCAGATGACCGAGGATCTTGATCCCTTCTTCAATCTGTTCATCGGAGGGGGAGGAGTAGTTCAGACGGAAGCCATTTGATTTGCCGTTAGGATCTGCGAGAAAAGCGGATCCGGGAACACAGAGAACGCCTCGTTTGATGGACTCCCGAACAAAAGGATAGGCATCCATTCCTTCCGGCAAAAAGGCCATGACAAAGAGGCCGCCCTCCGGTTGGCCGAAGGAAATGGAAGGATGAAAGTATTCTTTCATTTTGTCAATCATCAGAGTGGCCTTGTGGCGGTAAACCTCTCTGGAATGCTTGAGGTGGGCATTCCAGTCATACTTTGTCATGTATTCATTGCAGATATATTGGAAGAGTACATTCGAATGCACATCCGTACACTGCTTTGCAACGCTGATGGGGCCGGTCAATGATTTGTCGAATACCAGAAAACCAATCCGGAAGGCCGGTGCCATGGTTTTCGAAAAACTGCCGCAGTAGAGTACTCGTCCGTCTGTGTCCATCGATTTCATGGTGGGTACGTTCTGACCGGCAAAACGCAGTTCCCCGTAAGGATTGTCTTCCAGAATCAAAATGTCATATTTCCTGCAGATCCGATAAACTTCCCGCCGCTTCTTCTCGGTAGAAGTAATACCGGTCGGGTTTTGGAAGGATGGAATCGTATAGAGGAAACGAACGTGTTCCCCATCGCTGGTCAGCTGCTGTAGTCTGCTTTCCAGGGCTTCTGTGTCAATGCCGTCCATCTGCATAGGAATACCGATAAGCTTCGCACCATAGGAACGGAAGGTATTCAGGCAGCCGACAAAAGCAGGTTCCTCCGTCAGGACGACATCACCTTCATTGACCAGAATTTTCGTCGTAAGATCTGCACCCTGCTGTCCGCCGGAAACGATGAAGAGCTCATTTTTCTCGAAATCAAATCCCTCTTTTTCGGAAAGATATTTCTTCAAAGTCTTTCTCAGCGGTGTGTATCCCTCGGTCAAGCCGTACTGGAGTACAGAAACCGGATCGTCGGTCAGAACCTTTGATGCAATCTCCTCAATTTCACGGGTGGGAAAGGTCTCAACCGAAGGGTTTCCGCCACCGAAAGAAATCACACTCGGATCGGAACCAAGTTTAAAAAGTTCACGAATCATAGAACCGTGGAGATTTGCCATTTTATTTGAAATTTCAGCTGCCATAATAAAAACCATCCCTTCTAGTGACTTCTTTTAGCATGGATATGATCTTAATTTTTCCTATTATAGCATAACTATCCTATAGCATAGCTATCCTTTCCATACACCGAAGTACAATATTAACGGGGCAGTCTGATGCGACATGGGACATGGCAGCGATTTCGATCTTTCTGGACGGCTATTGGCTCTTTTGTTATAATGACTGCGGTTATGTAAATGAAAGGAGGAAGGAATGGAATTTTCAGGACAGAAATCAGTGATCGTGCCGGAAGGTGTATTCATTATCGGAAGTTATGATGAGCATGGCATACCGAATGCCATGAATGCAGCCTGGGGCCAGCAAAGTGATTATGGTGAGGTCACATTTTTCCTTGGAAAGCATAAAACCACGGAAAATATCAAGAAAACCAAGGCCTTTACAGTAGCTATGGCAACAAGGGATACGGTTGTGATCTCCGACTATTTCGGTGTAGAGACCGGAAATAAGGTCAATAAGATCGAGAAGGCCGGCGTACATGTTCATAAGTCAGAGCATGTGAACGCGCCAATCATTGAGGAATATCCACTGACTCTGGAATGCCAACTGAAATCCTTTGATGATGAGACGGGTGTTCTGACCGGAACCATCGTGGCTTCCCAGGTAGATGAAAGCATCCTGACAGATGGAAAAGTGGACCTTGACAAGATGAAACCGATCATGTTTGATATGAGTAATTGCACTTATCGTGAGATCGGACCGGTTGTCGGAAAAGCTTTTCACGATGGTTTGCAATTAAAAGAGGAATAAGTATTCACAGGAAATGGAGGAAAAAGAAATGGATAAGAAATTTGGCATCAAACAAGTGGTAGCAATGGGTATTGGTACGGCACTATTTGTCGTTCTCACGATGGTACAGATCCCTTTTCCCATTCCAAATACATCACTTCAGCCCAGAATGGCGATTTTAGCCTTCTTTTCAGCAATTTTCGGACCTGTTGTCGGTGCAGTGATCGGACTTATAGGACATGCGCTTGGTGATGCAATCTGGTACGGCAGCGTATGGTGGAGCTGGGTTTTCCCTGAAGCAGTTGTCGGAATCGCTGTCGGACTTACAGCAAAGAAACTGGCTGTTAAAGAGGGCGGGTTTACAGCTTCTAAAATTGTTCTCTTTAATGTCGTTCAGGTTGTAGCAAATGCTCTTGCCTGGATCGTAGTTGCGCCGGTTCTGGATATCCTTGTCTATGCCGAGCCGGCAAAAAAGGTATTCATACAGGGTATATTTGCCTTTATCGGTGATATCATCATCATCGGTATTTTGGGATCCATTCTTCTCGCAGCTTACTCAAAGATTGCAAGTAAGTCTTCCGGTCTGAAAGCAGAAGACTAAGTCTTGAGTATTTAGTAGCTATTGTTTTATTTCTTAGAAAGTTTTGTTTCAATGGAACCGATTATAGAATTTGAGAATTTTTCCTTCAAATATCGGTCTCAGGCAGAACCCACTTTACAAGATATCAATTTGAAAATCTATCCGGGTGAGAAGGTCCTGATTGCAGGCCAATCCGGCTCAGGGAAGTCAACCATTGCACATCTTGTCAATGCCCTGCTTCCCTGTTCCATCCCCGGTGAGAGCAAAGGTAAGCTCCGGGTTTGCGGGGAGGATCCCGCTAAGCTCGGAGTTTTTGGTATGTCAAAAAAGGTGGGAACTGTGCTGCAGGACACGGATGGACAGTTTATTGGCCTGACCGTTGCCGAAGACCTTGCTTTTGCCCTGGAAAATGATGCCATAAAACAGGATGTTCTTTTCCAAAAAGTGAATGAGACCGCCGAGATCATAGGGATGACAGATTTCCTCGACCACTCGCCGGAAGAACTGTCGGGAGGGCAGAAGCAGCGCGTATCCATGGGCGGCGTTCTCGTAGACGATGTTGATATTCTCATATTTGACGAGCCTTTGGCGAATCTCGATCCTGCAACCGGCAAGAACACGATTGCCTTGATCGATGATCTCATGAAAAAAAAGGATCTCACGGTTCTTATTATCGAGCATCGGATCGAGGATGTTTTGTATAGAAATGTAGACCGTGTCTTAGTGATGGACCATGGACGATTAATTGCAGATCAGGATCCTGACAGTCTGCTGGAGCAGAATATTCTCTTAAATTTGGGAATCCGCGAACCGCTCTATATTTCCGCCATAAAGCATGCCGGTGGGGAGCTTTCTGCCAAGGATCAACCGGCTCATGTTGAGACTATGAATATCTCACCCTATGCCGAAAAAGTACGTCGGTGGTACCAGAAAGCCCCGATTCGAAAGAGAGAGAATACAAATGAATTTATTCTGGAAGCCCGGGGAATCACCTTCGCTTATGATAAAAAGAAGGTATTGAACAATGTTTCTTTCTCCATTCGGAAGGGAGAGATGCTTTCTCTCGTTGGAAAAAATGGGGCCGGAAAATCCACTCTGGCATCCATTCTCTGTGGTTTCTATAAGCAGAATGAAGGTCTTATCAAGCTGGATGGAACTGACATTTCCGGACTCACCATAAAGGAGCGGGGCGAGAAAATCGGTTATGTCATGCAGAGCCCCAATCAAATGATCAGTAAGCCGATGATCTATGATGAGGTTGCACTAGGGCTTTCTGTCAGAGGTGTTCCGCAAGATGAGATCAAAAGAAGGGTCTATGAGACATTGAAAATTTGCGGCCTTTATCCTTACAGAAACTGGCCGGTAAGCGCACTTTCCTTTGGGCAGAAGAAGAGAGTATCCATTGCTTCCATTCTGGTTTTGAATCCCGAGATCATGATATTGGACGAACCGACTGCGGGCCAGGATTACAGTCATTATACGGAAATCATGGAATTCCTTAAGTATTTGAATGAGGAAAAAGGTCTGACCATTCTCATGATCACACATGATATGCACTTAATGCTGGAATATACCGATCGGGCTTTGGTTCTCTGTGATGGACAACTTCTCGCCGATACCTATCCGGAAAAGGTTCTGACAGATCATGAACTGACCGAGAAAGCTTATTTAAAACGGACATCACTTTATGATCTTGCGATCAAATGTGGTATCGAAGATCCTTCTGATTTTGTGGCTAGATTTATTGAATTTGAACGGCAGAATCCGGATGACGTCAGGAAAAAAGCTGTGGAAGAGCGAAGAAAGCTCGAAGAGGAAAATAAATGACAAGAATGATCTCATATTCGGACAAAGGCACCTGGATCCACAAATTGAGCGGGTTTACCAAGCTTTTGTTTTTCATTTTATGGTGTACTGTTAGTGCTTTGACTTATGATACGAGAGTTCTTCTTCTCATGATTCTAGTCGGCATCTATATTTTTATCGCATCAAAGACCGAGTGGAAGCAGATCAGCTCTGTATTCAAGGCCGTCATGTTTTTTATGATCCTGAATCTGATTTTTATCTACATTTTTGCTCCAAATCAGGGGACAGCGATTTATGGAACAAGACATGTACTCCTTCGCCTGTCCGGTCCTTATTCTCTGACGAGGGAACAACTTTTCTACGAGTTCAACGTTATGATCAAGTACTTCACTGTTGTTCCGGCCGCCTTTATATTTCTCATTACGACGAATCCCAGTGAGTTTGCAGCTTCTTTGAATGGGGTAGGTATTCCTGCTTCGATTTCTTACTCTGTTGCGATCACACTGCGCTATATTCCTGATATTCAAGATGAGTATCATAAGATTCGGAATGCTCAGGAAGCCCGGGGAATCGAGCTTTCCTCCAAGGGAAAGGTCAAAGACAGAATCCGAAATACAGCTGCCATCATATTTCCATTACTTTTCACATCTATGGAACGGATCGATACCGTCAGTAATGCAATGGAGCTTCGAGGATTCGGAAAGAAGAGAAAAAGAACCTGGTATTCCAGAAAAGCACTGTCTCGAAATGATATTTTGGTCCTTGTATTTATTATTGTATTCTCTGTAGCCGCACTGGTTTTCACCTATTATGATGGGAGCAGATTCTATAATCCCTTTCATTAACAGGGCCCGTTACAAGATAATTCCCGGAAGGGGAAATGATCGTTTCATTTGTTACTTCAACTGGAAACCAAATATGATATAATGGTTTCGCAATTAAGATTTCACAATGAGGGAGTGAAATCGAGGGTTTTACCATAAAGGGGGTAAAAAATGAAGAGATTATCTAGGACCTTTTTGACTCTGTTTTTGACGTTTGGAATTGTAGTAAGTACCTTTTTGATGTCCGGCATAGAAAGCCATGCTTCCGGAGGCCAAGTCTTAAACAATTCGGCACAAGTTGCAAATCTGGTATTTAAGGGGTATAACAATGGCGTTTATGGCCCGGTTTCCATTACAAACGGTATTCTGGTGCAAGGCCGGAAAAATACGAAGGTCTATCTCGTCACACTTTCCGGTACGGAGAATGTCCGTAATCAGACAACCGGTTATTTGACAGATCTCTTATCCGGATTCAATCAGAAAAACAAATATTATACGAATGTCTCGAGCATTATCCAGAAAAATATTCCGACCGGAAGTAATCTGATCCTTGCCGGTCATTCCTTGGGCGGTATGATTGCTCAGCAAATAGCGGCTGACTGGACAATCAAGTGGAAATATAATATTTTGAACACGGTTTGCTTTGGCTCTCCGCTTCTTTCTGCAGGCAGTAGAGAGGGCATTGTGAAAAGACTGGGTGATACGTCTGATGTGATTCCATACTGCAGTGGTAGTCTGATCAATAATACTGTCTGGGCCATCGCAGGCTTGCAGCGCGAAAATGGTGGATATGGAAAAGACGTCTATAACGCTCATGTACAAAGTTACTTAAGAGAGGATGAATGGGGTAAATACGATGTCACTGGCACAAAATATGGAGGAGCCAAGCTGATCATCTATCCGCAAACAACAAAGTTTTATCATTCCAGTGTCATCGTAACATGGTAAACGAAACAGATACCGACACTATGAATTGCGTCAGCTAATGTTAGAAATAGCCGCTTTGTTCTGGGATAACAAGCGGCTATTTCTAACTATAAAACAAGCGAAAATTGACTTTATAAGGCATCTGAGGAAGGAAATTTTCTATGACAAGAATATTTTTCGTCTGCCACGGCAATAGGTGGCAATTTATCATCAAACCCTTATAAAAGCAGCGTTTTATTAGGGAGCCCAGCATAAAACTACATAAGCCGAAGCTTCAGGAATCGTTGCTGAAGCGCAGAGTGCACAAACTGCAAAAGAAATTTTGCTGCGGCGGGGGGAGGGAAAAATCCCTGTGGCCAGATCATGGCTGACCGCCGCCCC
>JAQXPG010000027.1 GCA_029100405.1 Lachnospiraceae bacterium
ATGCTAGAGAAGACAAGTACAAGAAAAGACGAGTACTAATGAAGACAAGTATTAGAGAGGAAAACATAGAAGGAGGCTCACATGACTGTCGTACCTGTTTATAATATGGTCCTGGTACCAGAGGCAAATGTTTATCTGAAAGCAGATAATTATAAGAATGTCACCGGACGGAATCCCGAGGTTGGCGAGCGGGTCATCCTGATTGCCATGAAGGATTATAAGACCAGGGATGAGTTGACGGATCAGGATTTCTTCCCCATCGGTGTCTCCGGTGAGATCACGGAAGTCAATTCTTCCAATAATTATCTGGTCATTCGGACCAAGGACCGCCGTAATATTGACGAAGTGACTGTTTATCCGGACCACAGCCTGGAATTGACAGTGACGCGTCGCCCGGATATCGATGATCTGGATCCGGAAGAAGCGAAGAAACATCTGGATGCTTTGAAACGGGAGATCATTCAGGCCACGGCCGGTGAACAGTGGGCCGGTGCGGCTCGGACCTATGTCGCTCAGATCTCTTCTATGAATGAGGCAGCTTCCATGATGAGCCCCTGGGTCGTAGAGAGCCCGGAAGACAAGTATAAGCTTCTGGAAACCGACTCCAAGAAGGAACGGCTGGAGCTGGAAGAGAAGATGGTTTATGAAAATGTAGAGCTGAACCGGGTCAACAGCGAAGCCAGAAATGCTCAGGAAGAGGATTATCAGAAACTCTACCGGGAACAGGCCATCAAGAAGCAGATGGACTACCTGCAGAAGGAATTGGAGGACATGCATCCGGAAGAAGTGACGGATCTGCAGAAATTCCAGAAGAAGATCGAAGAATCCGGTATGAATCCGGATGCCCGCAGGGAAGCCGACAAGGTATTAAACCGCCTGAAACAGGAAGGCCAGAATTCTCAGGAATCCGGGATGCTCTATGACTATCTGGATTTTGTGACCAGCCTTTCCTGGAAGAAGGAGAAGGCCAAAACGATTGACCTGGAGAGCGCAAGAAAAGTTCTCGACGAGGACCATTATGGCTTAAAGAAGGTCAAGGATCGGATCATTCAGCAGATTGCTGTAATGAATCTGAAGAAGGAGCAGTCCGGTTCGATCCTGCTCTTCGTCGGAGCACCCGGTACCGGTAAGACTTCAATTGGAAAATCCATCGCCAAGGCACTTGGCCGGGAATATGTCCGTGTCAGCCTGGGTGGTGTTCGGGATGAAGCAGATATTCGCGGCCACAGAAGGACCTACATCGGAGCCATGCCTGGCCGGATCATGGACGGAATCGAGAAGTCCGGAGTTTCAAACCCGGTCATGGTGCTGGATGAGGTGGATAAGCTTGGCCAGTCTTATAATGGCGACCCGGCGTCTGCATTGCTGGAGGTTCTGGACCCGGAACAGAACAATACCTTTACCGACCACTATATGAATGTCCCTTATGACCTGTCCGATGTCTTCTTCATCTGCACAGCGAATACGGTCGAGACCATTCCCGAACCCCTTCTGAACCGAATGGAAGTGATTCAGTTCCAGGGGTATACGCCGAATGAGAAATTTAAGATCGCCCGGGAACATCTGATTCCAAAGAGCTTAAAAGCAGTTGGTTTGAAAAAGGAGGACATTGAACTTACCGATCAGGCACTGACGGATGTGATCGACCAGTATACTTTGGAAGCCGGTGTCCGTGGCTTAAAGAAGAGGATGGATACCATCGGCCGTGTTGCTGCAGTGGAACATGTGAAGAAACCGGACGAGCATATTGTGGTAGATAGGGACAATCTGAGAGATTTTCTGGATGCCCGTCCCATGACGAGAAATAAGGTGAAAGACCAGGCAAAACCCGGTGTTGTCACCGGCCTGGCCTGGACACAGGTGGGAGGTACCATTCTCTATATCGAGACCCTCTTTACCAGAGGAAGCGGTAAGGTGACGATCACAGGACAGCTCGGCGATGTCATGAAGGAATCGGCAGAAATCGCCATCTCTCTTGTCAAGGCACTCTATCCGGACAAGGCCAAGCTCTTTGAGAAAAATGATCTCCACATCCATGTGCCGGACGGATCGACGCCGAAGGACGGTCCTTCCGCAGGTATTACTTTGACAACAGCTCTTTCTTCGCTGGTGACCGGGAAAGCAGTGACACCTCATGTTGCCATGACCGGTGAGGTTTCCCTCCAGGGTGGTGTGAATCCGATCGGAGGTCTTCCGGAGAAACTGATGGCAGCCCAGAGGGCAGGAGTGACGAAGGTCTTCATTCCTAAGGAAAATGTCGATGACCTTCGTGATGTAGC
>JAQXPG010000028.1 GCA_029100405.1 Lachnospiraceae bacterium
CGGTGGATTCTGTTGAGACTCTGGAGGATCTCCTTAGGAGAGAAGAAAGGCTCCCTGTCCATGTCTATCAGACAGCAACGGTCACCAAAGGTTTGAAGGGGCAAGAACTAACCGATATGAAGGCTTTGGCTTCTTCCGGGGCCATCGGATTTACCGATGACGGGATCCCGATCAAGGATGAGAAGCTCTTGCTGGAGGCTTATAAGGAGGCAGCTGCGCTGGATCTTCCGATCAGTCTTCACGAGGAAGATCCGGATCTGATCGGATCGGCCGGCGTCAATCAAGGCAAGGTCTCTGAACAACTTGGAGTTCCGGGAGCATCGGCCCTGGCGGAAGAGACATTGACAGCCAGGGATTGTCTTCTGGCTAGGGATTCCGGTGTCCGGCTGGATATTCAGCATGTTTCTTCCGGAATTACGGTCGATATTCTCCGCTTTATGAAGCAGGAAGGAGTACGTGTCTGTGCAGAAGTCACGCCGACACATTTTTCCTTTACAGAGGATCTACTGTTAGAAAAGGGAACGCTTGCCAAGGTCAATCCGCCTCTTCGAACAGAGTGGGATCGTCAGAAACTTATCGAGGGCCTTCAGGACGGAACCTTGGATATGATCGTTACCGACCATGCGCCACACACTTTGGAAGAAAAAGCCAAGGGTTTTGATCCCAAAAACCCGGCTCCATCCGGTCTCATCGGTCTTGAGACTTCTCTGGCGCTGGGCATCACCCATCTGGTTGAGACAAAGGATCTGTCTCTTATGGATCTTCTTCGAAAGATGACCTGTAACCCTGCAGACTTCTATCAGCTGCCCGGCGGCAGACTTTATGAGGGTGGCCCGGCGGATCTGGTCCTTTTTGATCCGAAAGAGAAATGGGTCCTGAAGAAAGAGGATTTGCATTCCAAATCGAAGAATTCGCCTTTTATCGGTATGGAATTGACTGGAAAGGTACATATGACGATTTGCCGGGGACAGGTGGTGTATCAGTTGTGAGAAGGGAGTATGGACAGGGGACGATTGACAGCGTAAGGGGAGTGAATCATTATTACCCATGTGGGCGAGAAAACCCCAGGTTTTTAGCCGTGAGGATGATTAAGAGTATTGTGGGACAGAATGAAGAAAGGGAAAAATGATGAAAGAATTTTATATTCCTTGTGACTGTATGCAAGTGCATGCAAAACTGGATCTTCCGGCAGGAAAGACCGAAGGCGAGAAAATGCCGCTTCTGGTCGTCTTTCACGGATTTACAGGACACATGGAAGAAAGGCACATTATTGCAGTGGCAGAGGCTGCCAGAGAGGAAGGATTTGCAACGCTCCGCGTGGAGCTCTACGGTCATGGGAAAAGTGATGGAGATTTTTCGGATCATACCATATTGCATTGGATGACGCAGGGAATGCGAGTGATCGATTATGCAGCCGGCCTGGATTGGGTCAGCTCGATTTATCTCACCGGGCATTCGCAGGGAGGACTGAATGCCGTTCTTGTGGCCGGAATCATGCAGGATAAGATTCGCGGCCTGATCCCCATGTCACCTGCGATGGTGATAAGAGATGGGGCAAGAGAGGGAGAGCTGCTTGGGTTTACATTTGATCCGGAAAATCCGCCGGAAAGCATTACCAATGATTCCGGAGTTACATTGAGGGGAAACTATGCCCGGGTGGCGAGGATCCTGCCTGTGGAGGAGTGCATTGCGACTTATCATGGTCCGGTCTGCGTCATTCACGGAACGAAGGACCTCACGGTGCCCTATCAATACGGTGTGGATCTGGCTGAACAGTACCGGGCCCAGGGGAATGACGCGGAGCTTGTGACGATCGAAGGCGCGGACCACTGTTACGACCGGGATGAGGAACTGTCACAGGTATGCGATGCTGTGAGGAAGTTTCTTCGACGCGAGGAAGTATCTTAATAGCGGGTCTCAATTATCGTATGATAAGCTGATTGATAAAATCACGATAGTCTAGGGCATAGAATAAACCGATTTTGACCTCAATTATCGTAATACAGTTTAAGTTTAAAAAATCCGATAGTGAATTCAAGGATTCACTATCGGAATTTCTATATTGAGTCAGTATTACGATAATCAGCCCCGATTCAGGTGCTGAGACTATCGGAATTTTTAAATTGGGTCAGTATTACGATAATTAACCCCGCCTCAAGTGCTGAGACTATCGGAATATTTATATTGAGTCAGTATTACGATATCTGTCTCTGAAGCGGGGATCCGGTTCATACCAGCATGATTACATATGAACTATCTTATTCATTTCCGTTCGTACTTCTCTTCGCAATACTTGCAGCGGTAGACTTCATGCTCGGGGTCGGTCAAAATGAAGACCTGTTCGAGTTCCTGTTCAATGGTCGAGATGCAGCGCGGATTCTTGCAGCGGATGACATTGTGTACTTCTTTCGGGAGTTTCAATTTCAGCTTGTCTGCAATGAATCCGTTTTTTACGATATTGACTGTAATATTGTGATCGATGAAACCGAGGACATCGAGATCAATGGATCCGATGGGACATTCGATTTTCAGGATATCCTTTTTTCCCATTTTATTGGATTTCACATTCATGATAATGGCAACGGTATAGTCGTGCTGCTCGAGCCCCAGGTCATGGTAAACCTTCAGGGCTGTTCCCGCCTTGATATGATCGAGGACATATCCCTCATTGACACCACTGATGTTCAGCATCTTTTCTTCCTTTCCTTTATTGAAATATAGACCGAATTGAAAAAATGAAGCATTGCCTATCTGTACACCTCGTAAGCTTCAGACCTTCAGATCTCGTTTGTTTCATATCCTGAAGTATAGACCGGATTGAAAAAATGAAGCATTGCCTATCTGTATACATCATAAGCTTCAGACCTTCAGATCTCATTTGCTTCCTATGAAAGTTTATTTTTGAAAGTTTATTCTCCAACGTGAATTTCAAGAAGAGTCAATATCAGAGCCATCCGCATGTAGACGGCATTCTGGGCCTGTTCGAAGTATTTGGCGCGGGGATCATCATCGACATCGACGGAGATCTCATTGACCCTGGGAAGGGGATGAAGGACATAGGTGTCCTCCCTGGCCAGCTTCATCTTCTCCTCGTTCAGGATATAGAAGCCTTTCATACGGAGATATTCCTCTTCATTAAAGAAACGCTCCTTCTGGATTCGGGTCATATAGAGGATATCAAGATCCGGCAGGGCATCTTCCATACGCTCGACCTCAGTATAGGGAATCTGATTCTTGTCGAGGACGTCCTTCCGGATGTACTCGGGAACCCGGAGTTCCTTCGGAGAGATCAGGATGAAGCGGATGCCTTCGTAGCGGGACAGGGCTTCAATCAGAGAATGAACCGTCCGGCCGAATTTCAGGTCGCCGCAGAGACCGATGGTCAAGTGATCCAGGCGGCCATGCAGTTTTCGGATGGTATAGAGGTCTGCCAGGGTCTGGGTCGGATGCTGATGCCCGCCGTCGCCTGCATTGATGACCGGGATCCGGGAATGCAGAGCTGCAACCAAGGGCGCGCCCTCCTTGGGATGACGCATGGCAACGATATCAGCGTAGCAGGAGATGACGCGAATGGTATCCGCGACGGATTCGCCCTTACTTGCAGAGGAAGAAGATGCCTCAGAGAAACCCAGGACGCTGCCTCCCAGATTCAGCATGGCTGCCTCGAAGGAGAGCCGGGTTCGGGTACTGGGTTCATAGAAAAGAGTTGCCAGCTTCTTTCGGTCACAGGCATGGGCATATTTATCAGGATTGGCCTCGATGTCCATTGCCAGATTCATCAGCTGATTCAGCTCATCCGTTGAGAAGTCGAGCGGATTCATTAAATGACGCATTTTTTCACACTTTCTGCAAGACAGGTCTGACTGATTCCGAATAGAGAGAATTGCAAGAGTTACCGGTAAAACTCCCCTCTTCTGCACAATCATAGCATGATGTTTATGGAAATCATACTTGCTTTCTTGTGCTTTTTCCAGTCCTTTTCCTTGCCTTTAGATTGCGGTATAATGATTCTGATTTTTTCTGCACAGAATAAATGAGACACGAACATTCAAATTAGAAAAGAACATTAAAAAAGAGAAAAGAACATTAAAAAAAGCGACAAGAACATTAAAGGAGATCTCTCAAATGAAGAACATAAAAGACTTACTTTCCAACTTAAAAGGAAAGATGATCCAGGGCAGTGATGCCGGAGAAATTACGGAACTTGTTTATGATTCCAGGAATATCGTTCCCGGCTGCGCTTTCGTATGCCTCAAGGGCGCGTCTTTTGACGGTCATGATTATGCAGAGCAGGCTGCTGTCGAGGGTGCAGCACTTCTGATTACGGAAAAGCCTGTAGATCTGGGTGACAGCGGCCCGGATATCGCTGTCTTCCAGGTAGAGGATACCCGACTTGCCCTGGCAGAACTCTCAGCTGCCTACTTCGATTATCCGGCAAAGAAATTGAAAGTGGTCGGTGTTACCGGAACCAAGGGAAAGACGACAACAACTTTTATGATCAAGTCCATCCTCGAAGATGCCGGTCATGATGTCGGATTAATCGGAACCATCGGAACCATGATTCACGGCCATATGACGCCAGGCAGCAATACCACACCGGAGTCCTTTGTGATTCAGAAAGCCTTCCGGGAAATGGTGGACAGTGGCTGTGATTCCTGCGTCATGGAAGTCTCCTCTCAGGGACTGAAGATGCATCGCGTCGCTGCCATCCCTTTTGAGATCGGCGTTTTCACCAATTTGTCTCCGGATCATATCGGTCCCAACGAGCATGCTTCTTTTGAAGAATATCTGGAATGCAAGGCTATGCTTTTCAAAATGTGTAAGATCGGAATCTTCAATGGGGACGATTCGCATTTCAAAGAAATTTCCAAAGGTGCGACCAGTACGGTTGAGACCTTCGGGATGAAAGAGGGGGATGACCTTAGGGCGAGTAACCTGTCTTTGATTCATAAGCCGGGTTATCTGGGCATCGAGTTTGACTTGTCCGGTCTCATCAATGCGCATGTGGATGTCGACCAGCCGGGCAAGTTCTCGGTTTACAACGCCCTGGCGGCAGCTGCTGTTGCCCGTCACTTCGATGTCTCCCTTCAGGACATCAAGAAGGCCCTCCATACCATCAAGGTCAAGGGCCGGATCGAGATCGTGCCGGTTTCCGACCATTTTTCTCTGATGATCGACTATGCCCACAATGCAGTTGCTCTGGAGAGTTTGCTTCTGACCTTGAAAGAATATAAACCGAAGCGCCTGGTTACGGTCTTCGGCTGCGGCGGCAACCGGTCGAAACTTCGTCGCTATGAAATGGGCGAAGTCTCCGGAAAACTATCGGACTTTACCATTATTACATCGGATAACCCCCGTTTCGAAGAGCCTTTGGCTATCATGCAGGATATCGAGACCGGCATGAAGAAGACAAGCGGCAAGTATATTATGATCGAGGATCGAAAGGAGGCCATCCGCTATGCCATTGAAAACGGCCGGGAGGGCGATGTCATTATCCTTGCCGGAAAGGGGCATGAAGACTATCAGGAGATCCGCGGTGTCAAGCATCCTATGGATGAGAGAGATCTGATCCGGGATATCCTGGAAGAGTTGAAACTGGAAGGGAAGACTGTCTGATCCAAAGGAAGATCGGTAAGGGGACAGGGGTTTGAGATGAAATACGCAGATGTCATTGTGGATATCACATTGGAAAAGCTGGACCGGACCTTCCAATATGGGATTCCGGCCGAAATGGAATCTGACGTAAGTGTCGGCTCAGAGGTTTTGATCCCCTTCGGCAGAGGAAATCGGAAGATCGCGGGATTTGTGCTTTCCCTTTCCAACGAAGCAAAAGTTCCAAAGGAATCCATGAAGGAGATCCTCTCCGTCCAAAAGGCCAAAAAAGAAAGTGAGACTACCACAGGCCAGTTGATCGCCCTTGCCGGATGGATCTCGGATCACTTCGGCTCTACCATGAACCAGGCCTTGAAAACGGTCTTCCCGACCGGAAATCGGGGGAAGATCCAGGAGAAGAAGCTGGTCCGCCTGGCTGTAGGAGAGGCAGAGGGAAGGACAGCTCTGGAGGAAATGAAGAAGGCAAAGAGGCATTCCCTGGCCAGGGAACGGCTTCTGTCGGAACTCTTGGACCAGAAAGAGATCCCCTGGGATCTTATTACCGGAAAGCTTCATATCGGAAGCTATGTCATCCGGGATCTGGAAGCCAGGGGTCTGGCCATTGTAGAGTCTGTCCGCGCTTTCCGTGACCCCTTGTGGGATCTGAAAAGGGAAGAGAAGGACCTGCATTTGACCGAAGAACAGGCTGCCTGCATAGAAACTGTTAGACAGGACCAGGCCCGGGGCATTCGAAAACCCTATCTCCTTTATGGAGTGACCGGATCCGGGAAAACGGAAGTCTATATGGAACTGATTCAGGACTGCCTGGACCGGGGAGAGGAAGCGATCGTTTTGATTCCGGAGATCGCCCTGACCTATCAGACCGTCATGCGTTTCTATCAGCGCTTTGGAGATCTGGTCTCCATTTTAAATTCCAGGATGTCGCCAGGTGAACGGATGGATCAGCTGGACCGGGCCAGAAACGGCAGCTGCCGGATTATGGTTGGACCGAGAAGTGCCCTGTTCACACCATTTTCACATCTGGGTCTTATGATTGTAGATGAAGAGCATGAATCTTCCTATAAAAGTGAGCAGGCACCCCGTTATCATGCAAGAGATGTGGCCATCCGGCGCGGAGAGCTTTCTCATGCGACCGTGATCCTGGGATCGGCGACTCCGTCTGTGGAAACTTATGAAGCTGCAGCGGATGGGAAGATCGGCTTCCTTCAAATGAAAAAGAGAGTTGAGGAACGCCCCCTTCCAACCTGTGAGATTGAGGATCTGAGAGAAGAATTGAGATCCGGCAATCGCTCGATCCTTTCCCGGCGCCTTCAGGATCTGATGACGGATCGCCTGAATAAGGGAGAGCAGATCATGCTCTTTCTGAACCGGAGAGGCATGATGGGCTTTGTTTCCTGCAGGTCCTGCGGCAAAAGTATCAAGTGTCCCCACTGCGATGTCTCTCTGACACTTCACAGGGATGGAAAACTCCATTGCCATTACTGCGGCTATACCAGGCCCATGCCGAAAGTTTGTCCGACCTGCGGATCTCCCTATATCGGAGGCTTCCGGGCAGGTACCGAGAAAGTGGAAGAGGCCGTGAAGAAAATTTTCCCCAAGGCCAGGGTACTCCGCATGGATGCGGATACGACGAGGACCAGGGGAAGTTATCGCCAGATCCTGGAACAGTTTTCCAACCGGGAGGCGGATATCCTGGTCGGGACCCAGATGATCGTAAAAGGTCATGATTTTCCCTATGTCACCTTGGTTGGAATCCTGGCAGCAGATATGTCATTAAATGCCGCGGATTTCCGCGGGGCGGAACGTACCTTCCAGCTCATCACTCAGGCTGCCGGCCGGGCCGGACGGGGACAGATACCGGGACAGGTCGTGATCCAGACCTACCAGCCGGATCACTACAGTATCCAATGTGCGGCAGCCCAGGATTATCCGGCTTTCTATCAGGAGGAGATCCAATACCGGAGGCTTCTGGATTATCCGCCGGCAGGACATCTACTGATGATCCTTTTGACCTCGGAAAAGAAAGACCATCTCGAAACAGAAGCGAAGGAACTCGCATCTTACCTTCGAGAAGAAGGGAAGGCTGAGACCTTGTCACAGGTCAGGGTCTTAGGCCCGGAGGATGCCGGCATTGCCCGGATCCGCGATGTCTGGAGAAAGACAGTCTATCTAAAACACAGCTCTTATGATAAGCTGGTTCTGGCAAAAAATCTGGCCACGGTCTATATTCAGGAAAAACAAAGATATAGTGATGTTTATATCTGGTTTGATTTTGATCCCCTGTAAGCAGTAAGAAGCAGGACCGGGGAATGAAAAAACAGTGAACGGATCTTTTGCAATAAGACAATGATAAAATAAGACAATAATAAAATAAGACAAAAATAGGTAGATCGATGAATCAACCAAAGGAGGAAACTATGGCATTAAGACAGATTCGCCTGGAAGGCGATCCAATCCTTTTAAAGAAATGTAACCCGGTCAAAGAGATGACCCCGCATCTTCTGGAACTGGCTCATGATATGGTGGAAACCATGTACGAAGCCAATGGTGTCGGCCTGGCCGCGCCCCAGGTCGGAGTTTTACGAAGAATGGTCGTGATCGATGTACAGGACGGCAATGGCCCATATTATCTCATCAATCCGGTCATTACAGAAAAGGACGGGGTGCAGACCGGACAGGAAGGCTGTCTGTCTGTTCCCAATAAGGTGGGCATTGTCACTCGTCCCAATCATGTGATCTGCGAGGCATATGATCTCGACATGAAGCCTTATAAGCTGGAGGGCGAAGGCCTTCTGGCCCGCGCCATCTGCCATGAATTGGACCATCTGGACGGCGTTATGTACACAAGTAAGGTCGAAGGAGATCTGATGGAAGTTTCCGCAGATGACGGAAATGATGAGGACTATGAAGGAGAAGAATAAGGATGAAGATCATCTTCATGGGGACACCGGACTTTGCAGTCACAAGCCTGGATGCCCTGTATCGTGCCGGTCATGAGATCCTTCTGGCGGTCACCCAGCCGGACAAGCCCCGGGGACGGAAGGGAGAACCCCGGTTTTCCGAGGTGAAGACGTGGGCTCTGTCTCATAAGATCCCTGTATTCCAGCCGGATCGGATCCGAAAGCCGGAAAATATAGAAGTATTACGGAAATATCCGGCTGACATCATGGTTGTAGCAGCCTATGGTCAGATCCTTCCGAAGGAGATCCTGGACATGCCGCCCTTCGGCTGTGTCAATGTCCATGCTTCTCTGCTTCCAAAGTATCGGGGAGCAGCACCCATTCAGTGGTCCATTTTGAATGGGGACAAGGAGACCGGTGTAACGACCATGCAGATGGGTGTCGGCCTGGATGATGGTGATATCCTGGAGCAGGAAGCGGTTCCCATCGATCCGGAAGAGACCGGCGGATCCCTTTTTGAGAAACTGGCTCTGGTCGGCGGTGATCTGATCGTGAAGACTTTACAGGATCTTTCCGATGGAAAGGTAAAACCGATTCCTCAGAATGAGGCAGAAGCCAGCCATGTCGGCATGTTGAAGAAGAGTATGGGTAATCTCATCTGGAGCCGGCCGGCAGAAGAACTGGATCATTATGTCCGGGGCTTAAATCCCTGGCCCAGCGCTTATTCTTTCCTGAATGGCAAGTTGGTAAAGATCTGGAAGAGCAAGGTCTTGAATTCCAAACAGGATACGAAGCAGGATCAAAAGTTGAGTCAGGAACAGAGAAATGAAGCGGCTGTTTGCCCGGGAACCATTCTCGCCCTGTCAGATCAGGGGATCGAAGTGGCCTGCGGCCGGGGCAGTCTCTTACTCGAGGAGATCCAGATGGAAGGAAAGAAACGGATGGATGCGAAGACTTTCCTTCTGGGACATTCTCTGAAGATCGGCGATGCTTTTTCCATGGAGCGCTAAAGTACCTGAAAGACTGGAGGAATATCTATGTATTATGGTGGTTATGGATTTGGCTATGGCTTTTTCGACCCGACCTATATTTTGATTCTGATCGGTATTCTGATCTGTGCCATTGCATCAGCCAATGTCAATGCGACTTTCCGTCGTTACCAGAATGTTGCAAGCAGACTGGGCATGACCGGGGCTGAGACGGCGGAACGGATCCTTCATATGGCAGGAATCTTTGATGTACAGATCCTCCATGTTTCCGGGAATCTGACGGATCATTATGATCCGAGAAATAAGACGCTCTCGCTTTCTGACAGTGTCTATCAGTCGCGGTCGGTTGCAGCAGTCGGTGTGGCAGCCCACGAATGCGGCCATGCCATCCAGCACCAGGTCGGTTACTTCCCCCTGATCTTTCGGGGCTGGCTTGTTCCGGTTGCCAATTTCGGCTCGGCGATTTCCTGGCCTCTGATCCTGATCGGTATCTTCTTAGGTTATGGCGGAAGTGCGACGACATCATCGAGTCTGCCGGGCATTCTGATTCGGATCGGTATCTGGGCCTTCTCCCTGGCGGTCCTCTTCCAGATCGTGACCTTACCGGTGGAATTTAATGCTTCGCACCGTGCCATGCAAATGCTTCGCGACGGACATATCCTGGAAAGGGATGAATTAAAGAAGACACGGAAAGTCCTTGTTGCAGCCGCTCTAACCTATGTCGCAGGCGCTTTGTCTGCGATCCTTCAGCTGCTTCGGATCCTGATTCTGACCAGAGATGACAGGGATTGACAGGGGATCTTTTTACCTGTCAACGATCCATTGCGGTATAAAAAGGAAGCTCCTATGACATCTACTGTAAATACGAGAGGACTTGTCCTGGACATGCTGATGGAGATCCTGGAAAAGGGCGACTTCAGCCATCTGATTCTCCATGCGGTCCTGGAAAAATATGACTACCTCCCGGAGAGGGACAAGCATTTCATGGTCCGCCTGACCCGGGGAACCATCGAAAAGATGCTGGAACTTGATGACATCTTAAATCAGATCTCAAAAACCAAGGTCAAAAAGATGAAACCGGTCATTCGGGAGATCCTTCGAATGAGCCTCTATCAGCTTCGTTTCATGGATCATATTCCGGATTCCGCCGTCGTAAATGAAGCAGTGAAACTTACGAAAAAGCGCGGCTTTCCGGGCCTTAAAGGCTTTGTCAATGCCGTTCTCCGGACCTATATCCGAAGAATGACATCGGATCCCTTGTCTCCTTCCACATTGGAGGCGAAAACCAACATTCCAAACTGGATCCTCGATCTCTGGCAGAGGGACTATGGAGAAAGCATCCGGGACCGGATCTGTCAGGGCTTTTCTGATCCCGCGCCCCTGTCGATCCGGACGAATGAAGGAAAGATCCGGCCTGACATTTTAAGACAGAGACTGGAGAGTCAGGGCATGACTCTTATAAATGTAGACCGGGCAGAACTCTTCCAGAGAAGAGAGACACAGGATCAATCGAAGGACGGGGATCCCCTCTCAGACAGAGAGTCAGGTATTTTCCTCCTGGAAGGAGGGGGCAGTCTGTCGAATCTGCCGGAATTTTTGGAAGGCGATTTCTATATCCAGGATCTCTCCTCCATGCTTCCGGCAGAGGCTGCAGGGATCCGGCCCGCAAAAGTGGTGATCGATCTCTGTGCTGCGCCCGGCGGAAAATCCATAGATGCAGCCCTTATCATGGGAGATGAAGGGCAGATTCTCTCCCGGGATCTGACCGAAGAAAAGGTGGAAAAAATCCGGGAAAATGCAGAGCGGCTTGGACTTACTTCCATTCGGGCAGAAGTAGGCGATGCGACGGTCCATGATAAGAGTCTGGAGGGCCGGGCGGACTTTCTTCTGGCAGACCTCCCCTGTTCCGGCCTGGGCGTCCTCAGGCGAAAGCCGGAGATCCGCTATCGCCTGAAAGAAGAGGATATCAGTTCCTTACAGATGCTGCAGAGAAAGATCCTTCTCGCTTCGCTTTCTTATTTGAAAGAGGGCGGAAAACTGGTCTATTCCACCTGTACGATCGATCAGGCAGAAAACCAGGAGAACCGTGACTGGATCTTACAGACCTGGCCGGATCTTACTCTGATAGAAGAGAGACAGATCCTGCCGGATCTTCATCATGACGGCTTCTATTATGCTGTATTTTCAAGATAAGCATGTAAGCATGTTCTGTCAGCATGCGAAAAGGATGTCTCAGCATTCCCAAACAGCATTTTAATTTTATTGGAACGCTTGGAAGAAGAAAGACGAAGTGGCAGTGGAAACTTTTGGATGAAGGAAAAAAAGAAATGAATGATCAGGAAAAAACAGATATCAAGTCCATGACCTTAGAGGAGCTTATGGATTACTGCACTTCTCTCGGCGAGAAGCCTTTTCGGGCCAAACAGATCTATGAATGGATGCATGTCCGCCTGGTTTCTTCTTTTGACGAGATGACGAATCTTCCGAAGAGTCTGAGAGAGAAATTGAAGGAAGAGGCAAGCCTGACCATTCTTACGGAAGAGGATTTGCAGATCTCAAAGATCGACGGCACCAGGAAGTATCTTTTTGCTCTCTCGGACGGTAATATGGTCGAGTCTGTTTTGATGAAGTATGAACATGGAAATTCGGTCTGCCTTTCCTCCCAGGTAGGCTGCCGCATGGGCTGCCGCTTCTGCGCATCGACACTGGATGGCCTGGTCCGGGGCCTTCGGCCTTCGGAAATGCTGGACCAGATCTACCGTATTCAGGCGGATATCGGAGAAAGGGTCTCCAATGTGGTTGTGATGGGAACCGGAGAACCGCTGGATAATTATGACAATCTGATTCGTTTTATACATCTTCTGACGGATCCGAATGGCCTGAATATCAGCCAGAGAAATGTGACGGTTTCGACTTGCGGTCTTGTTCCAAGGATCTATGATCTGGCAAAGGAAGATCTCCAGATCACACTGGCCTTGTCCTTACATGCATCGACACAGGAAAAACGCCGGGAACTGATGCCGATCGCCAATCGTTATGATATCCATGAAGTGATTCAGGCGATGAAGGATTATGTCAAAGCAAGCGGCCGGCGGGTAACTTTTGAGTACAGTCTGGTCGGCAATGTCAATGACAGTGATGAGGATGCTGTCCGCCTGGCGGCTCTCTTAAAGGGCTGTCTCTGCCATGTGAATTTGATTCCTGTGAACCCGATCAAGGAGAGATCCTATGTCCAGTCCAATCAGAAGAGGATCCACTCCTTCCAAAAGAAACTTGAAAATCTGGGGATAAATGTTACTATTAGGAGAGAATTGGGCCGTGATATCGATGGGGCCTGCGGGCAGCTTCGCAGACGGCATTTAAGGGGAAAATGTAATGCAATATGCAATGAAGACGGATCCGGGAAGGGTCCGGTCGAATAACGAAGACTATATCTATGCAAGATCTTCGCCTGTTGGCTTGCTGCCGAATGCCTTCTTACTTGCAGATGGCATGGGCGGCTATCAGGCAGGAGAATATGCTTCCAGTAAAACCGTTCAGATCGTTTTAGAGGATCTGTCAGAACATCCGTCCGGTCAGCCGGTGGAAGTTTTGAAGAATGCGATCAGCCATGCAAATCAGCTGATTTTTCGGGAAGCTATGGAAGATGAGACCAAGAAAGGAATGGGGACGACTTTCATCGCAT
This sequence comes from Lachnospiraceae bacterium, assembly GCA_029100405.1. GTDB lineage: Bacteria > Bacillota > Clostridia > Lachnospirales > Lachnospiraceae > Lachnocurva. The sequence continues at coordinate 13,188 of JAQXPG010000028.1, forward strand.
GTTCCTTCGAGAATGGAAAACTTCTGACGGCTAATGTGGGTGACAGCAGGGTCTATATTTCTGATCCGGATGGTCTCCATCAGGTGACCAGAGATCATTCTTATGTCGGGGAACTGCTTCGATCCGGGAAAATCGATGAAAATGAGGCCAAGGTTCATCCCAGACGCCATTATATCACCCGTGCGATCGGCGCAGAAGAAGAGGTAAAGCCGGATTTCTTTGAAGAAGATCTGGCGGATGGAGCCAGGGTCCTCCTTTGTTCCGATGGTCTGACCGACATGCTTTCCGATGAGGAAATCAGGGACATCCTGTCGGATGGCCGTTCTGTCGAGGAAGAATGTCAGGAATTGATGGATCTTGCCAATGAAAAGGGCGGCAGGGATAATATCTCTGTGATTTTAGTAGAACCTTAACCTTTGCAGGGTGCCATTTTTACCATCATTGAGAGACAGGCGTGTTTTACAATGCCTTTTCAATAGTAATCAATCACGGAATCCGTAAAATTGATATCATCCATGAGAATATAAGGAGATTTCTATGTTAATACCGGGAACCATTATAGGAGATCGTTACGAGATCCAGGAGCAGGTCGGAGCCGGCGGGATGGCAGATGTCTATCGGGCCAAGGATCATGTGCTCGAGCGGGATGTCGCTGTCAAGATCTTAAAGCCGGAATTTGCCGAGGATAAGACCTTCGTAAGTAAGTTCCGCCAGGAAGCACAGGCAGCTGCAGGGCTGGAACATCCCAATATTGTCAATATCTATGATGTCGGCTTTGAAAATAATCTCTATTACATCGTAATGGAGTATGTGCAGGGAATTACCTTAAAGACCTATATTTCCAAAAAAGGCCGCTTGAACTATAAGGAAGTTCTGTCCATTGCCATTCAGGTGGCAAGAGGCATTGAGGCAGCTCATAATAAGGGCATTATTCATAGAGACATTAAGCCGCAGAATATCATTATTTCGAACGAGGGCAAGGTCAAGGTCACGGACTTCGGCATTGCCAAGGCTGCGACTTCAAAGACCATGAGCACAGATGCCATGGGATCCGTGCACTACATTTCGCCGGAACAGGCGAGAAACGGTTATGTGACGAAGCAGAGCGATATCTATTCTCTGGGTATTGTGATGTATGAGATGGTGACCGGCAAAGTGCCCTTCGATGGGGAGACTGCCGTTTCCATTGCCATTCAGCATCTGCAGGGTCATATGACAAAGCCGAGCGAGCTCGTGGATGATGTTCCTGTTTCTCTCGAGCACATTATTGAGAAGGCAACACAGAAGAGCCCGGAACGCCGTTATCCGACCATGGGAGATCTCCTGGTAGATCTGAAAAAAGCCCTGATCAATCCGGATGAGGATTTCGTTCAGGATATCGACCCGGATTCTGAGGGAAAGACCAAGATCCTGACTCCGGAGGAAATGGAGAAGATCCGTCAGGACAGGCCGAAGGAGGACAACTTTGTCTCGGAGAGAGACATTGACGATGAGGAGGATGACGATGATGAAAAGGTAAATCCTAAGATGGAGAAAGCCATCACCATCATGGGAATTGCCGCAGCAGTCATTATTGCAGTCATTGTTCTGGTCCTTCTTGCATCCTTCATGGGCTGGTTCCATTTCGGAACGACAAAGAAATCGACACAAACAACGACAAAAACCGAGGAAAGCAGTGAGAAGGATAAGGTGACCGTACCGGATCTGACCGGCCTCACAGTAGACGAAGTCCGGACCAAGCTGGATAAGACAGGCCTTAAGTATGAGGTGGTCGGCAAGGAATCTTCCGATAGCTACAAGGAAGGCCAGGTGGTCCGTCAGACACCGAAGAAGGGCAAGAAGGTCGCAAAGAATACGACCATTCAGCTGACCTTGTCCAGCGGCCCGGCGGAGACGACCGTAGCTGTTCCGAATGTCGTCGGAAAATCCAGATCGGCAGCAGAATCTGCTTTGAAAGAGCTGAATCTGGAAGTCAATGTCCAGTATCAGACCAGTGACTCCGTTGCCCAGGGCGTTGTCATCAGCCAGTCCCCGAAGGGCGGTTCGGACGGCGTCAAAGAAGGAGACACCGTAACGATCGTGGTATCCCAGGGTCAGGAGACCGTTTCGGTACCGAATGTTGTAGGTATCAGCCAGTCTGCGGCAGTCACATCACTTCAGAATAACGGACTGACCGTTGGAAATATCAGCCAGGCTTACAATGACAGTGTCGCTGCAGGCATGGTCATTTCTCAGAGCGTAAGCGGAACCCAGGTCAAGGGAACCAAGGTAGATCTCGTCGTCAGCCTCGGAAAGAAGCCGGAAGAGCAGACACAGACTCAGACGAATGAGAACGTTTCAGTTCCCAATGTCGTAGGACTCAGCCAGCCTGATGCTGCTAGTAAGCTTCAGAGCAGCGGTCTGACTGTCGGCAATATTACCCAGGATTATAGTGACAGTGTTGCAGCCGGTCAGGTTATCTCTCAGAGTGTCAGCGGATCACAGGTCAAGGGCACCAAGGTAAACCTTGTTATAAGTCTTGGACCGAAGGCTCAGGAATAAACGTGACTGTCCACTCGGATTCATGAATCAAAATTTAGATTTACACCATCTTTCTGCATTACGCAGTCAGATGGTGTAAATTTTTGTTTAATCGAAAGGCAATCAAGCGTATACTTATACTAATAGTGCGAAGTTTAAGGCCTGCCCGAAAATTCCAACGATAACTGTTAAGCAGGGCCGGCTGTTATAAGACCATGATCAGGAAAGAAGGTTTATGAAGGGTCGTATCATCAAAGGAATCGCAGGTTTTTATTATGTCTACGTTCCCGGAAAAGGACTCTATGAGTGCAAGGCCAAGGGAATCTTTCGGAAGCGCGGTCAAAAGCCCCTGGTTGGTGATGTCGTCGAGATGTCAGTCATTAACGAAGAGAAGAAAATTGGAAATGTCGATCGGATCCTTACCAGACAAAACGAATTGATCCGTCCTGCCGTAGCAAATGTAGACCAGGCTCTGGTCGTCTTTGCCGCCGCCAGTCCTACCCCGGATCGAAACCTTCTGGACCGCTTTCTTGTCATGATGGAATATCAGGATCTGCCCTCGATCATCGTCTTTAACAAGATCGATCTGGCGGACCCGGAAAAACTCTCGGATCTGGTCAAGACCTATGAGAAGGCTGGCTATCCGGTTCTGACCGCCTCAGTCAAAGAGAAAAGAGGACTTTCAGAAATCCGTAAGGTTCTGGAAGGAAAGACCACAACCGTGGCCGGACCCTCCGGCGTCGGAAAATCTTCTTTAATTAACAGCCTCCAGTCCGGTATTCAGATGGAGACCGGAGAGATCTCCAAGAAGATTGCCCGGGGGAAGAATACAACAAGGCATGCACAGATCATTCCCCTTCATACCAGAGAAGAGGAAGAGGAAACTTATATTGTAGATACACCGGGTTTCAGTTCGGTTCTGATTCCCGAGATGAAGAAGGAAAGTCTGGACGACTGCTTTCCGGAGTTCCATGACTATATTCCCAACTGCCGCTTTAAAGAATGTGCCCATATCCATGAGCCGGACTGCGCTGTCAAGGAAGCCGTTTCGACTGGTGCAATAGCAAAAAGCCGTTATGACAACTACCTTCTTCTCTATGAAGAGATCAAAAACCGACGGAATTATTGATATTAAGACCGAATATGGAAGTCTAAATAAAGCAAAGGAGAAGCAGTTATGAATTGTCTATCACCCTCCATTCTGTCAGCGGACTACTGCAATCTGCAGCGGGATATCCAGGCTGCGGATGATGCCGGGGCTCAGTATATTCATATCGATGTCATGGACGGCCTCTTTGTCCCGCGGATCACGATCGGTGCGCCGGTGGTTCGCAGCATTCGGAATGTCACGGATAAGATACTGGATGTGCATCTCATGGTGGAACGACCGGAACGCCTGGTCTCGGATTTCATTGATGCGGGAGCAGATCTTATTTCCGTTCATGCAGAGAGTACGGATCACCTGGACCGGGTCATTCATCAGATCAAGGCCGGCGGGGCTATGGCCGGAGTGGCTTTGAATCCCGCAACACCACTCTCTGTCCTGGACTATATTTTACCGGAAGTGGATATGGTCCTTATCATGAGTGTGAATCCGGGCTATGGCGGACAGAAGTTCATTCCATATACCCTGGACAAGCTCAGGGATCTTTCGACCATGCTTTATGAGCGCGGCTTAAAGACCGATATCGAAGTGGACGGCGGTGTGAAACTCGACAATCTGGACGCGGTCCTTTCGGCCGGTGCAAATGTGATCGTCGCCGGTTCTGCCATTTTCCACGGGGACATTTCTGAAAATATTGAAGCATTTCTGGAGAAAATGTAATGCGAACCCTCATTTTGTCCGGCGGACAGATCGCGGAAGAAGAAGTGAAGAAAGTACTTGCAGACGTTCAAAGCAGGGGAGAGAAGCTGATGGTGATTGCAGCCGATAAGGGCATGGAGGCTGCCGACCGTCTGGGGATCTGCCCGGACTGGATCATCGGCGACTTCGATTCTGCGGATCAGACCATGCTGGAACGATCCAGGCAGCTCGAAAAAGAAGGGAAGAGTCATCTTGTTCTCTTAAATCCCATCAAGGATGACACCGATTCAGAGGCGGCACTTCATCTGGCATTCCGGGAAAGCGAGGGCGAGATCGATCTCTTTGGGGGAAGCGGCACAAGAATCGATCATCTCCTGTCGAATCTCTGTATGATGAAACAGGGACTGGAAGAAAACCGGCTGATCTTTCTCATCGACCGGAATAACCGGATCCGGCTTATGGATGCTTCTCATCCGGTTTCTATAGCAAAAAAAGACCAGTTCGGAACTTATGTCAGCCTCATTCCTTTGTCCGGACCGGCAGAGGGTGTGACTTTGAAGGGCTTCTATTATCCCCTGGAGAATGCAACTTTAAGCGGCAGGGATTCTCTTGGAACTTCCAATGAGATCGTGGAAAGTGTCGGAGAAATTCGGATCAGAAGCGGGGTCTTAGCCGTGATTGAATCAAGAGATTGAAGGGAAATACATGATTTTTGAATACCCGGATTATTATAAGGACTTCCATTGTATCGGCGGGACTTGTAAGGATAGTTGCTGCGCCGGCTGGGAAGTGGATATCGATGATGATACGGCCGAAATGTATCGAAATGTCCCGCTCCCGATCGGAGACCGGCTGAGGGAAAAACTAATTGGTCAAAAGGGGTCTTATCGCTTTCAGTTATGTCCGGACAAGAGATGTCCCTTCTTGAATTCGGACGGACTTTGTGACATCATTCTTGCTATGGGTCAGGGTGGCTTGTCGGTCACCTGTACGGAGTATCCCAGATATACCATTGAAACGCCCTTTTACCAGCTGACGGATCTGACTCTGTCCTGCCCGGAGGCATCACGGCTCTTTTTTTCCAGCGAGGATCCGGTGGAATATGAAAAACGGGAAGAAGAGTATCACGATACCGACTGGGAAGAAGATCCTTTCGAGGAAGAAGGCTTTGATGAAGACTTTGATGAAGACTTCGACGAGGATATAGATGAGACTTCTGATGAAGACTTCAACGAGGATTCGGACGACAGAGATACAAGCGAAAGGCGAAAGGATCAGGCCCGCCTGGATCGGGTTCTGGCTCTCCGCGGGGATATCATGGAGATCTTAAGAGACCGGTCCCTGCCCCTGGCAGAAAGGGATCGAAAGATCGCTGTCCTTTTCGGGGAAGATCCGGACCGGATTCTGGCAGGAACGAGGGAAGAGGACGAGCTTCTTTTACAAAAACTCTGTGCCATGGAGGAAGTCAATTCGGACTGGCATAAGATCAAGGAGTCTTTGATCTCGAATCTCAAAGACCTGGAAAATGCAGCGGATCATTTGATTTCGAATAATGGACCGGCATTGGAGAACAGACTGGAGCGTTTCCGTTCCTATCTCTACTTCCGCTATACCATTGAGATCTATGAGAACCGGGATCCCGGCATGGTCTTACGTTTTATCCGGCGATGCTGCCGTTTCTTAGATCTCTTGTTAGCAGAGTGGTGTTTCCAATATGGGGATTTGATTCCGGTTCCGGTCCTCGAAGACCGGGCCAGGATTTTCTCGCGGCAGGTGGAACATTCCAAAGAGAATGTAGAGGACCTGCTATTTTAAGGAGAAGAAGATGAAGAAAACTGTGATTGAATTTATTGTGACACTGATCATCCTGCTATTATCGGTTTCCATCGGTGTCTATGTCCTTCGTTTGATGATCGTACGGAAAGGCGATCTCTTCGGGCGGAATGGCAGCACTACGACAGAACAGACGACGAAGACAGAAAAAAGCGGGAGTAAGACGAAGGCGGCTTTGGAGACGGATGACTATACCGGAACCATGTGGATCGGCGATTCCCGTTATGTCGGAATGGATAAGGCCGTTGATATCGAATCTCAGGACCGGAATTTCGTTGTTGCCAAGATCGGTCAGGGCCTGCCCTGGTTCAAGAATACAGCCCTGAAGACAGTAAATAAGATCCGGAAACAGAATTCTGCTTTAAAGACCTGGCGTTATGTCATCTGTCTTGGTGTCAATGATCTTGGCGATATCAACAATTACATCGAAGAATATAAGACCCTGACCGAAGAAGATCCTTCCATCCGGCTGGTTTTGGTTTCCGTGAATCCGGTCAAGGATTATCCATCAATCTCCAATAAAGATGTTCAGTCCTTTAATGAGAAATTGAAGGATGCGTGCGATGAAAACGATTGGTATTATATCGATACTTATTCTAAACTCATGAAGAGTGGTTATACGACAACGGATGGCCTGCATTATAACGATGAGACCTATCAGGAGATCTATGACGGAATCAAAGAGGGCCTGTCGGAATATGAAGAGAAGAAGGATTAAGGATTCAGGAGACTTGTCCTGACAGCCGATTGACGCCGGGAAGGGTTCAGGATTGCCTTCTTCGGTTAATGGTTGAAGTCTTCTGCTTCTTCATTCAGCCACTGACAGATGGCAGAGATCCCCTCGTTTGAGAAGGCCTCCAGATGGGAGGTCTTTTTTTCTTTGGTATGGGCGAAAGCATAGGGCCCCTTCCAGATGGTGGCTTTGAGGCGCTTGACCATCTCGACCGGCTGATCTTCGGCATCTACTGGCTTTTCATCTGTTTTTGCAGATTTTTCTTCGGCGCCTGCCGGCTCCTTTTTAGATCCTGCTATGCCTTCCGTCTCCGCAGGGACTTCGACCTTTTCGATTCGAAAGCACATTTTTCCGGCGCTTCCGGTGTAGGCGGATTTCTTGTAAAATTCCAGTGATAAGAGATCTTTTTCGGCAATCATGGTTTTCTCCGTTGGAATGCATTTGACCAGGGGTTATAATAGTACAGATCATTATAAGAAATATAGATCGGAAAGAAAAGAGGTTCTTATGCCGCAGGGAAGTCCGAAAGCAGGAGAATTCTACCTGCATTTTAAAAAGAAACTGTATCAGGTTTTGACGATTGCTACCCACTCCGAGACCCGGGAGCAATTGGTCATCTATCAGGCACTCTATGGGAATTACGGAGTTTATGCCAGACCTTATGATATGTTCATTTCAGAAGTAGATCATGCCAAGTATCCTGAGGTGAAAGAAAAGTATCGGTTTACATTTCTCTCACCGAAAGATCTGGCAGAGCTGACCGGAGCCGCTTTACAAGAAAGAACCGAAGAAAAACCGGAAGAAAATACGGAAGAAAAACCGGAAGAACAATCGGAAGAAAAATCGGAAGTATATACGGGAGAAAAACCGGAAGAAAAACCGGAAGTAAGATCCGAAGAATCTGAAGAGGCGGAAAAAGGATCGGATCCTTCCGATGAATCTTTTGGTGTGGATCCTCTGCTCCTGGAATTTCTGGATGAGGAAAATTTCGGGAAGAAATATAAGATCCTGGAGGAAATGGAAGAGGAAGGATCGATCAACGATACTCTGATTGATAATATGGCAGCTTCGATCGATGTCGTCATTCCGGACGGACCGGTCGATGACCGTTTCAGTCATTTGAAATATGCCGTGTCCAAGCGGATGCAGTTTGAAACCGAGCGTTTCCGAAGATGAGAGACAGGGAGGAAAGAGCATTGGAAATTGAGAGAAAATATCGCCTGACATCCTTGCCTCAAAATCTTACGACTTACCCCCATTATGACATTGAACAGGGCTATTTATGCTCTGATCCCGTTGTCCGGGTTCGAAGATCCGGCCCGCTGACCGATGGGAAAAAAGTGTTACGGGAAGGTCATTGCAGTCTCGTTTATAAATCCAGCGGTCTTCTGGCCCATGAAGAGGAGACATTTTCCCTGACAGAGGAAGCCTATCAGCATTTGAAAGCCAAGGCGGACGGGATCGTGATCCAAAAGACCCGCTACCGGATCCCTTTTGATCCTTATGTGATTGAACTGGATCTCTTTCATAATGTGAGAGACCCCGAGGATCCGGGAAAACTGCTTTGCATGGCCGAGGTAGAGTTTCCAAGTCTGGAAGAAGCGAATGCTTTTCAGCCGGCTGACTGGTTTGGAGAAGATGTGACCATGGATCCGCGTTATCATAATTCGGCCATGGTTCAGGGAAACGGCGAAAGCTCGCCGAATTATAAATGAGTGGCACATGGCACTCATATCACAGAGCGAATTCAGGAGCGTATTCAGGATAGAGATAAGTGAAAGGAGTTCTTATGAGTAAGATCGCAATCTGCATGGCAGACGGAGTGGAGGAAATTGAAGGCCTGACAGTCGTTGATCTCTTACGGAGAGCCGGACTGGAGATCGATATGATTTCGACCCAGAACAGAGGACGCGCTATGGGAAGCCACAGGATTCAATTTGAGACCGATCTCAATTTAAAAGAAGCAGACCTGAAGTCCTATGACGGCATCGTCCTTCCGGGCGGTATGAAGGGCACCGAAAATCTGATGAATAACATTACGGTTTTAAATACCATTCAGAATTTCTTTGAACAAAAGAAGCTCTGCGCAGCGATCTGTGCCGCTCCGACCGTTCTCGGGAAAGCCGGTATTCTTCGCGGGAAAAAGGCGATCTGCTATCCGGGCATGGAGGACAAGCTCCTGGGAGCGGAAGTCACCGTGCAGCCGGTCGTCGTAGATGGCAATATCATTACCAGCAGGGGCCTCGGCACGGCCATCCCGTTTGCTCTGGCTATCATTTCTTACTTCAAGGGACAGGATGCCGCGGACCTTATCGCAAAGCAGATCGTTTATCAGGCATGAATTACGGGCATCACATAAATTGAAGAGGTGGTGAAAAGCAGATTGTTTTTCCCAAAATGATATGTTATAATTCTTTACTGTCTGCACGGGTATTTTCTGCCCGTTTCAGGAAATCAGTTAGAACAGCAGTATCTGTCTGTGAAAGAATTCACGTTTCCGGAATAGACCAGGCACTTTTAAACCAAGGAGGAATAAATAAACAAAATGAGCGTACAGGTAGAAAACTTAGAGCACAATATGGCCAAGCTGACCGTCACTGTTGATGCAGCTGCATTCGAGAAGGCACTGAACCAGGCCTATAATCGTGAGAAGCGTCAGATTTCTCTTCCCGGCTTCCGTAAGGGAAAGGCTCCGAGAAAGCTGATCGAAGCTGAATATGGTAAGAATGTTTTCTATGAAGGCGCAGGCAATATCCTGATTCAGGATGAATATCCCAAGGCTTATGATGAGTCCGGCCTGGAAATCGTATCTCAGCCTGAGATCGAGATCACTCAGATCGAATCCGGCAAGGACTTTATCTTCACTGCAACCGTAGCTGTAAAGCCGGAAGTAAAGCTTGGCAAGTATGCCGGCGTAACCGTAACCAAGATCGACACCAGCGTATCTGACGAGGATGTCGACAAGGAGATCGAAGCACAGCTTACAAACAATGCACGTACCGTAACGGTGGATCGTGAGATCCAGCAGAAGGATACCGCAGATATCAACTTCGAAGGTTTCATCGATGGTAAAGCATTCGAGGGCGGCAAGGGCGAGAATTATAAGCTTGAGATCGGTTCTCACAGCTTTATCGATACCTTCGAGGATCAGCTGGTAGGTAAGAAAGCCGGCGATGACGTGGATGTCAATGTCACTTTCCCTGAGAACTATCAGGCTGCTGAGCTTGCAGGCAAGCCTGCCCTCTTCAAGGTCCACATCAACAGCGTATCCGGCAAGGAGATCCCTGAGCTGAACGATGACTTCGCAGGCGACCAGGGCTTCGATACCGTTGATGAATATAAGGCAGATGTCAGAAAGACTCTGGAAGAGAATAAGGAAAATGCCGCAAAGCGGACCAAGGAAGAAGAAGCAATCGCCAAGATTGTTGCTGATGCCGAGATGGATATTCCGGATGCAATGGTAAAGACCCAGGAAGATTCCATGATCAATGAGATGGCTCAGAACATGGCCCGTCAGGGACTTTCCATGCAGCAGTACTTCCAGTTCACCGGTACAACCATGGAACAGCTTCGTGAGCAGGTGAAGCCGGATGCACTGAAGAGAATTCAGAATTCCCTGGTACTTGAAGCAATCGCAGACGCTGAGAAGCTTGAAGCAAGCGATGAAGATGTTGATGCTGACATCAAGAAGACTGCAGAACAGTATGGTATGACCTATGATGATCTGATCAAGAATGTATCGGATAGCGATAAGGAGAATATCAAGGCAGATCTTCGGATCCAGAAGGCAATCGACTTCGTAATGGATAATTGCAAAGAACGTAAGAAGCCGGAAAGAAAGGCTAAGGCAGAAGATAAGGCTCAGGATGAGAGCAAGGAAACTTCCGAAGAGTGATTGATTATCGGTATGCCTGACCAGAAGATACAGACCGGCGTGAAGGAGGCAAAATATGGCAACAATTCCCTATGTCATTGAACAAAATTCCAGAGGAGAGCGTAGTTATGATCTCTACAGCCGTCTTCTGAAAGACCGGATTATTTTCCTCGGAGAAGAGGTCAATGAGACTACTGCTCAGATCGTGATCGCTGAGCTCCTTTTCCTGGAATCCCAGGATCCCAATAAGGACATCAACCTCTACATCAACTCCCCCGGAGGAATGGTTACAGCAGGACTTGGTATCTATGACACCATGCAGTATATCAAGTGTGATGTATCTACGATCTGTGTAGGTATGGCTGCTTCTATGGGAGCCTTCCTTCTGGCCGGCGGAACCAAGGGCAAGCGTTATGCACTTCCCAATTCCGAGATCATGATTCATCAGCCTTCCGGCGGAACCAAGGGTCAGGCAACAGAAATTCAGATCGCTGCAGAAAACATCCTGAAGGTGAAGGAAAAACTGAACCGGATGCTGGCTGCAAATACCGGACAGCCTTATGAAAAGGTTTGTCAGGATACAGAACGTGATCATTATCTGGATGCCAAGGAAGCCCTGGATTATGGTTTGATCGATCAGATCATCACAAATCGCCAGGATGGCGAGAAAAAGGATTGATAAAAGGAGGGTATCCCTTGTGGGGTACCCTTTCTCTCACAAGAAAGGATAATTATGGCACAGAGAAAAGATCATGAGATCCGCTGTTCATTCTGCGGAAAGACGGAATCTCAGGTCCGGAAGATGATTTCCGGCCCCAACGGAGTATTCATCTGTGATGAGTGCGTAGACATCTGCAGTGAGATCATAGATGAAGATTTCGGTTTGGATAATGATCCGGTTAAGGATGAGGAACCGGCAGAGATCAACTTGAAGAAACCGGAAGAATTAAAGGCTTTTCTGGATCAGTATGTCATCGGACAGGACGAGGCCAAAAAAGTGCTTTCCGTTGCTGTCTATAACCACTATAAGAGGATCATGTCCAAGAAGAAGACGGACGTGGAACTGCAGAAGAGTAATGTCCTCCTTCTGGGACCGACCGGTTCCGGAAAGACGCTCCTGGCACAGACCCTGGCCCGGGAGCTTGGAGTTCCTTTTGCCATCGCCGATGCGACCACTCTGACTGAGGCAGGTTATGTCGGTGAAGATGTTGAGAACATTCTTCTGAAACTGATCCAGGCGGCAGATTTTGACATCCGCCGGGCTGAGATCGGAATCATTTATATCGACGAGATCGACAAGATCGCAAAGAAGTCTGAGAATGTATCGAT
>JAQXPG010000029.1 GCA_029100405.1 Lachnospiraceae bacterium
CATAGAAATTTGACAATTCTGAAAGCTTATGCTATATTGCTTGTAACACAAATGTAACAAACGAAACATTTCGGGTTACATTTTGCAAAAACAGTAGAAATTTGTTCAGAAAAAATTTTAGCTGAGTAGGATGAAGTAACATAGGGCATCATTTAGGAGGCTTATGGGTATATCAAGAAGAAATATCTACCAGGCGGCAGCAGTTTTGGCAGTTGGAGCTATGCTGACGGCCGGAGCTTTCCGGATTCCGGAAAGGGAAAGCCACATGGCGCAGGATACTGTCACAAGCAATGGTCTGGCTGGTGTGACAGCGGCAATCGGAGTGATGCAGGTATCTGCAGGAACTGAGACAGATAAATATGCTGCAAATCTTGTTGCAAGCGGGAAGAATGGAGAAACTTCTGCAGATACGGATAAAGCAAATGCGAAAGCACAGGATGATGAGACTTCTGCAAAATCCCCTGCTGTACAGTATCCGGAATGGGCCAATCGACTGATTGCAAATGTTGATACTTCCGCAAATGTAAGGAATTCTGCTTCCGAATCCGGAAGCGTCGTCGGTAAGATGCGAAAAGGCGATGTGGCAGAGATCTTAGGAGAAGAGAACGGCTGGTATCAGATCCGGTCGGGAAATCTCAGCGGATATATCAGTTCTGCCTATGCTCTGGTCGGTGATAGTGCAAAGGCACTTGCAGATCAGGTCTGCCCGACTACAGCTAAGGTTACAGCGGATGCGGCCCGGGTGCGTGAACTTCCGGATGTGACTTCCGGCATCGTTTCTGCACTTTATCAAAATAACGAAGTATCTGTTCGTACAGACCAGACGCCGGTTGACGGATGGATCGCTGTTTCGGTCAATGGAAAGAACGGATTCATTAAGAGCGAATTGGTGTCTGTTTCTCAGAAACTTGGAACGGGTATCACCAATGAAGAAGAGGCGGCGCTGATTGCCGCTCAGAAGAAGGCCGAAGAAGAGGCCGCTGCCAAAAAGGCGGCAGAAGAGGCTGCACAGAAGGCAAAAAATGAAGCGAAAGCAAAGGCACAGGCAGAGGCTCAGGCCACGGCAGTAAGTCAGAAGGAAAGCTATGCGGCGACGGCGGATGATGTAACGATTCTGGCTGCGATCATTCAGCATGAAGCCGGGAATGAGATCTATCAGGGACAGGTAGCAGTCGGTTCCGTTGTCATGAACCGGGTACGTTCTTCCCGCTTTCCGAACACGGTTCGCGGTGTCATTTTCCAGAGTGGCCAGTTCACCAATGCACAGGCACTCGACCAGGTGATCGCAAGGGGATTGAAGCAGTCCTGCATCAACGCGGCACAGGAAGCCCTGAACGGAAGCGATGTGGTCGGAGGAAGAGTCTCTTTCCGGCCGGTAAGAAGCGGTCGATCCGGCCTTGTCATCGGAAATCATGTTTTCTTCTGATGGAAGATAAAATGATGGTAGTGTCGATTGCCAGTACGCGTAATCATAAATGAGTGACAAAAGGTGCTTTTGACATTCCTATTGAATGATGATATATGTGAAATAAGGTTTCGAAAGACAAGCTTCGAGGCCTTATTTTTGTCTTTTTTTGTTTGCCCCAATTTTTGTTTGATCCAAGTTAGGGCCTTCAGTAGAAGTCACACCACCTTCTTCCCTTGTCAGGATTCCACCGCTTCTCAATCTCTTCTCGACATTCCGGGAAATCGCCTCTGTCCGGTTTCCATATGGCTTGAAATAGTGTAGAATCGAGTAAATCAGGAAAAATAAAAAAGAAAATAAAAAGAAAAGACAAAAAGGAAAGCGAAAAGGGAAAAGAAGAAGGAGGATTAGACAGACATGGCTTCTAATATTGATTTAACAGGCAGAGATTTCTTAAAGCTTCTGGATTACACGCCGGAGGAAATTCAGTATCTTATCGACCTTGCGGCCCGGTTGAAGGCAGAAAAGAAGGCGCATAAGAACCAGAAAGTCTTAGAAGGCCGGAATGTTGCCCTGATCTTCGAGAAGACGTCGACCAGGACCCGCTGCTCCTTTGAGGTGGCTGCACACGACCTCGGCATGGGGACCACCTATCTCGATCCGTCCGGATCTCAGATCGGGAAAAAGGAAAGTATCGCCGACACAGCCCGTGTGCTCAGCCGTATGTTTGACGGCATCGAGTATCGCGGTTTCGGACAGGAGATCGTGGAGGAACTGGCCAGATATGCCGATGTCCCTGTATGGAACGGCCTGACCAATGACTTCCATCCGACCCAGATGATCGCCGACATGCTGACCATCCAGGAACACTTCGGTCATCTCAAGGGAATCCGCCTGGTCTATATGGGCGATGCCCGCTATAACATGGGCAATTCCCTGATGGTGACCTGTGCTAAGCTTGGCATGGATTTCGTCGCCTGCACGAATCCGAAGTATTATCCGGCAGAGGACCTTGTTTCGAAATGTAGAGCGATCGCAAAGGAAACCGGTGGCAGCATTACATTGACGGACAGTGTGGAAGAAGGCTGTAAGGACTGTGATGTGATCTATACGGACGTCTGGGTTTCCATGGGTGAACCAACGGAAGTCTGGAAGGAAAGGATCGACGCCCTGCTTCCTTACCAGGTCAATGAGAAGGCCTTTTCATATGCCAAGGATGAGGCAGTCTTCATGCACTGCCTGCCCGCCTATCATGATCAAAAGACCGGTGTCGGAAGGTCCGTTTACGAAAAATTCGGCCTGAAAGAAGTTGAAGTTACAAACGAAGTCTTTGAAAGCCCCCGTTCCATCGTATTCGATGAGGCAGAAAACCGCATGCATACGATTAAAGCCATTATGTATGCAAGTCTTGGGGCAGATCGGGCTTAAGAACCATTGAACAGAATCGTGAACTATGCAGAAGATCACACATTTTTATTTTGATGAAATTGACTCCACAAATGACGAATTAAAGCGCCGGTTCCATAGCGATGACAGGCCTGCCGACTGGACGGTCGTCTCTGCCGGTCATCAGACCGCCGGAAAGGGCAGAAGCGGCCATGAGTGGAAATCCCCGACAGAAGATTCGGTTGCAACCAGTCTGATATTCTATCCGAAAGTTCAGATCCGGCACGTGCCGAGACTGACGATCCTGTCAGGCATGGCCGTGGCTGCGGCTCTGGAAAAACTCTATGCCCTTCCGACGCGGCTGAAATGGCCCAATGATGTCCTGATCCATGAGAGAAAAATCTGCGGGATCCTCTGTGAGATGGAGCCGGATGGTGACCGCGCGGCCTATGTCATCGTTGGCATCGGTGTCAATGTCCACCAGAAAGATTTTCCGGAAGACATTCGGGATATGGCAACTTCTGTAGATCTGGAATTGAAAAAAAACGGGCAGAAGATGCAGTCCAGCCGGAAAGACATTGATCGGCAGATCTGGCTGGAATTTGCCCGCCTCTATCAGGAGTTCGAGAAAACCGAGGACCTGTCCGACCTTCTGGATGAGTATAACAAGCGTCTGGTAAATGTAAACCAGACCGTTCGTGTCCTGGATCCTCTGGGAGAGTATCAGGGGAAGTCCCTGGGCATTGACCGCCGGGGAGACCTTTTGGTCCAAAGAGAAGATGGCAGTATTGTTGCCGTAGATTCCGGTGAAGTCCATGTCCGCGGTATCTATGGCTATGTATGATTGATTACAAGTCAAAGGCTGTCACCACGCTAACATTTCGGATCAGAAAATAAACATTTTTAATCAAAGAAAGACAAACAAAGAAAGACAAACAATGAATTATCAGAACCAGGTGGTGCTTTGCGGCGCCAGCAGATATACCAAAAAATTTTATTTAAATCCGGATTTTGATTCCCTTCCGGAGGATATCAAGAAGGAATTGAAGATCCTCTGCGTCCTTTTCACAGCGGATGTCGGAGGGACCATCGAGCTGGTCTTCGATGAGACCGGTGATATACAGATCGTAACAGACGCTGAAGAAGGCGATGCGACTTATGATGAGATCGGATCGGTCCTGAAGGTCAAACAGCTTCAAAGAGAGCAGGGAGAACTTTTTGAAAAACTGACGGCCTACTACAGGGTCTTTGCCATGGGCATGGATCCCGAGCGGCTGACGGATCCGGACTACCTGAAGGAATTCGGGATCGATCTGGAAGAAGAGGAAGAAGAGTGGCAGAGGACGACCAAATGATCAAAGAGTCAAATACTGATGGAGCCGTTCGGGAGAGCCGGTGCGAAAGGGATCCGGGCATGCCTGAAAGAAAGGCTCTGACAGCAGAGAAAACCACATGGTCCCCGGCCCTTCATCCTTTGAAGATCGGCGGCGTCTCTCTGGAAAACAACTTGATTCTGGCACCTATGGCAGGCGTAAGCGACCTGCCATTTCGTTTGTTATGCAGGGAAATGGGCGCCGGTCTGGTCTGCATGGAGATGGTCAGCGCCAAAGCAATTCTCTATCACAACAAAAATACCAAGGCACTTCTAGAGATCGATCCCAAGGAAAGACCGGTTTCTCTCCAGCTTTTCGGAAGCGATCCCGGAATTATGGCAGAGATAGCAAAGCAAATCGAAGACCTGCCCTTTGATATCCTCGATATCAATATGGGCTGCCCGGTTCCCAAGGTTGTGAATAATGGGGAGGGGTCTGCCCTTATGAAGGACCCCCTTCTGGTTGGAAAAATCGTAAAGGCAGTCTCGTCCGCCATTCAGAAACCGGTTACGGTCAAGATCCGAAAGGGCTTCTATGAAGGAGACAGGACGGCGCCGGAGATCGCCCATGTAGCAGAGGAATCAGGCGCTGCGGCAATTGCAGTGCACGGCCGAACCCGGGAACAGTACTACAGAGGTAAGGCCGACTGGACCATCATTCGCGATGTCAAAGAAAAAGTCCATTCGATCCCGGTCTTGGGTAACGGCGATCTCTTGTCCGGGGAAAATATAGACCAGATGTACACAGAAACCGGCTGCGACGGCTTCCTCATCGCTCGAGGAGCGCAGGGAAACCCCTGGATCTTCCGCCAGATGATTCACTACCTTACGACCGGCAAAGAGGAAAAACGGCCGGATCTTCAAGAAATGAAGGCCATGATGCTGCGCCATGCCCGCCGCATGATCGAGTTCAAGGGCGAAGACATCGGTATGCGGGAAATGAGAAAGCATGCCGCCTGGTATACCATGGGTTATCGCGGCGCATCCGCCTTCCGGAGAGAAGTGAATCAGGTGACCTCCTACCGGGATCTGGAGAAACTCTTGGAAAATATATAGCAGACTCTACGCAAGAAAACGAAAACTTTTCGGAAACCGTT
>JAQXPG010000030.1 GCA_029100405.1 Lachnospiraceae bacterium
CATCATTGATATGGGATTCGCACATTCCACAGGCCATACCTTCGATCTTTACAACTGTTTTGTACATAGCAATCTCCTTCCTTCGGTCTACATTTTATCAAAAACGAATCAGCAGATCTCATTTTCCTTCAAATTCCGGAAGATGAATCCGCTGATTTCGTCACTGATTTCACTTATCACAAATAAGATTCGTACAATTCTATCCTGATTTCACTTGCCCCAAAATAAGCTCAGCCCAATACGTTCGAAAGGGCCCAGCCCTTGACACTTCCACCCTTCATAATTGTACTCAAGCCTTACTGAAACTACTCAAGCCTCACTGAAACGGCCGATAGCTGTCTTTTTATAAGGGTTGGGCCGGCAGATGAAGTAAGCGGCAATGACCATAAGTGCGATCGCAACTACAGTTCCGACCGTAAAGGCTCCGCTGACCAGAGAGCCGATCTGGAAGACACACAGGGACAGGCAGTAACCCATCAACATCTGATAGCCGAAGGTGATCCAGCCCCATTTCTTGCTGCCCTGCTCGCGGAAGGCGGTTGCAATGGCAACCATGCAGGGCGCGTCGAAAATATTGAAGAGAAGGAAACTCATACCAACCAGTTTGCTTCCTCCAAAGAGATGATTGATTGCAGTTGCAACATCTTTGCTGCTGTCACTTGCTGCATGGGCCAGGATTCCAAGGGTAGCGGTTGCCTGCTCCTTGGCAACTTCCGCAGAAACCGATGCAACAGCACCCTGCCAGGTTCCGAATCCAAGCGGTTTGAAGATCCAGGCCAGGCCTTCGCCGATATAGCGAAGAAAAGAGTGATCAATATCTTCCGCAAGGAAACCGCTCGGGCCGAAGTGCATAAGAAGCCATATCACGATACACATTGCAAAAATAATGGTGCCAGCCTTAATCATGAAGGCTTTGGTCCTCTCCCAGACATGGATCAGGACACCTTTTACCGTTGGAACGTGGTAAGCAGGAAGCTCCATAACAAAGGGTGCCGGATCTCCGGAGAAGTATTTGGTCTTCTTTAAAGCAATACCGGACAAAACGACAATACCGAGCCCCAGGAAATACATGCCAGGTGCAACAAAGATACTGCCGGGAAAACATACCATGGTCATCATGGCAACAATTTCCATCTTGGCTCCGCAAGGCATGAAAGTGGAGAGGAGAATCGTCATCCGACGGTCTTTTTCATTCTCTATCGTACGGGAAGCCATAATTGCCGGAACACCGCAGCCGGTGCCAATCAGCATGGGAATGAAGGACTTTCCGGAGAGACCGAATTTTCGGAAGATCCGGTCCATGATGAAAGCAACACGCGCCATATAACCCGAATCCTCCAGAATAGACAGGCAGAGGAAAAGGATGATCATCTGCGGGACAAAGCCAAGGACTGTACCGACACCGTTTATGACACCATCCACAAGCAAACTGATGACCGGAGCGGATGCACCGACTGCCTTCAGTCCTGCTGTTGCTGCATTGGTGATCCAGGTTCCAAAGAAAACGTCATTCGTCCAGTCCGTAAGTTGAGATCCGATCGTCGTCACGGATACATAATAGACGCCCCACATGATCAAGGCAAAGATCGGAAGGGCCAGAAAACGATTGGTAACGATCCGATCGATCTTATCCGATGTTGTCAGTTCGCCTTTCACGCCGGCCTTCTTCACGGAATCGGCAACCAGCTTCTGGATATAAGTATAGCGCTGATTTGTGATAATGCTTTCTGCATCATCATCCATTTCCTCTTCGCAATCTTTGATATGCGAATCGATATGCTTTAATAAATCCTCTGAAAGCTGCAGATTTTCCGTTGCTTTCTGATCTCTTTCAAAAAGTTTGACCGCGTACCAGCGCAGCTGTTCCTTTGGCACCAGATCTTCGATCGACTCTTCGATATGAGCCAGAGCATGTTCAACGCTTCCGGTAAATACATGGGGCAGGTCTTTCTTTTTCTTTTCTGCATATTGAATGGCAAGCTCCGCTGCCTTTCTGGTATTCTCAGAATGCAGGGCGCTGATTTCGATGGTCTCGCAGCCCAATTCCTGTCCCAGCTTCTTCGTATCGATCTTGTCGCCCTTTTTCTTAACCAGATCCATCATATTGAAGGCCAGCACAACCGGTATACCGATCTCCACCAGCTGTGTGGTCAGATAGAGATTTCTCTCGATATTGGTCGCATCAACGATATTCAGAATCACATCCGGTTTTTCATTGACGAGATAATTCCGGGAGACGACTTCCTCCAGGGTATACGGGCTCAGGGAATAGATCCCCGGAAGGTCCTGAATAATGACATCCTTGTGTCCGATCAGGCGCCCTTCCTTCTTCTCTACCGTAACGCCGGGCCAGTTACCGACATATTGGGTGCTTCCTGTCAGATCATTGAAAAGGGTCGTTTTACCGCAATTCGGATTTCCCGCCAGTGCAATTTTCATTGCCATATCTGCCTACCTCTCTTCTAACATCTCCTAAGTTTATAATTTCTGATGAAATTTAGGCCATCTCCAAAATATCCGCATCATCTTTTCGTATCGAAAGCTCGTAGCCCCGAACGGTCACCTCAATGGGATCCCCAAGCGGAGCCACCTTCCGGACCGAAATCTCTGTTCCCTTCGTGATACCCATGTCCATGATCCGGCGCTTCAAAGCACCGCTGCCATGGATTTTCACCACAGTGGAAGTCTCACCAATTTGCACATCTCTTAATGTTTTCATGCTTTTCCTCCTCGCTATCGATATATTCTGAACGCCGGCAAATCACCGGAGTAACAGCCTTTATGAGTATCTTTTATATGTTTTCTGTTTTTAAATATATTTTAAGCAATATAGTTTTATGTAATGTAATTGAACTTTTGTTATACACGTCTAACCTATGACCAAAAAATAAAGAATTAAAATAATATATAGGAATCTCTACATCGTTACCATAATTCTTTTCGTCATTTCTTTTGTAAGGGCCAGTCTGGCGTCCTTTACCTTGGCAATCATATTTCCATTCCCAGGTGTTGAAACGATCTGAATCTCACTGCCGACAACAAATCCCAGATCTTCCAGGTGTTTCTTCACATCCGGACTCCCGCCGATTCGGGCAACCATACATTTTTCTCCGGCTTTCGCCATGGAAAGAGGCAGCATTGTAATTTCCTTCTTTCTAGTCATTACTTGCATCATAAGATGATTCAATTAGTATTTACATATTTCTTCTGATTGTTATTCTTTTGTAAACTTAGATAGATATATCTAACCACCGGACATTAGTTTAAACCATCTCACAGCGACATGCAAGTGGAAAATACTTTTTCTTTACCGTTGTACCGGACAGATTCTAAAACTGATCTCTATTACAATATTTGCAGATATCAGAAACGACCATGTCTGATGTGCGTTTGACCATGTCTGATGTGCATTTACTGTCCAAGCAACCTGGATTTGGCCTTGTTATTCGATATATCAAATCTTTTTGAAATCATGCGTGTTTTAGGTGTTTCGGTGGCTCGGATTTGGCCTGTTTATTCGATATACAGAATCTTTTTAAAACCATGCGTGTTTTTAGTGTGTTTTTATAGCATGATTTCAAAA
>JAQXPG010000031.1 GCA_029100405.1 Lachnospiraceae bacterium
CGTATTCTTGCAGCATCATAGATTGTCATAAACTCCCCTCAGCTTTCTTTGGTCCGCAATATCTTTTTTTGTCCACAATATTTTTCATTTGTCCGCAACATCTTCCTGTTGCCCGCAATATCTTCCTTTTCACATTGACACATATCGTTTGACTCTATGGTCTTGACCACCAGGTATCTATTATTTTACATTGAAAATCTGAAAAGTCTTCTTAAAAGATCATGAAGAAATGAGGGCACTTTTTAGAATTATTTTAGAATCCACTCTGATGTGTAGAAAAATGAATGGGAGCCGCCACTCTTACAAATATCGTAGGAAAGGACAAATTTTAATATTACGATAGTGAGAGCCACAAAATCACCCGATTTGGGACCCATTTATCGTAATACAGGGGGAATATCAAAAATCCGATAGTCATTCTTGCATTTGACTATCGGATTTCAAGAAAATACCTTGCACTACGATATTTACTCGTCTCTTAAGACTTCTCACTATCGTAATTCAAGAAAATACCTCATATTATGATAATGCTTCTCTCCCAGGACCTTGCCCTATCGGATTTCATGGAAATACCTTATAGGATGATAATTATGAACTATTTCAAGAAAATACCCCATAATATGATAATTGCTTCTCTCCTAGGACCTTGCCCTATAGGATACCAGGGAAATATCCTATAGGATGATACTATAGGGTGATAATTACGAACTGCTTCTCACCCTCACATATGCTCTTCCATCCATCCCAGCAGATCTTTTTGCACTTGCTCGCGGTCTGTCTCATTCAGGATCTCATGGCGGTCATTCTCATAAAGTTTCATATTCACATCATAGATCCCGGCCTCCCGGAAACGTCGGGCGGCTTCTTTTACGCCCTCTCCAAGATTTCCTACCGGATCCTTTTCGCCGGACATAAAGAAAATTGGCAGATCCTTCCGGATCTTTCGGATATGGTTCATATCATTGTCATATGCTGTCGCTGTCAGAAGAAGGCGATAGCCGTTAACAGAAAAGGCAAAGTTATCAAATGGATTCTGATAATAGGCTTTGACATTTTCTACGTTCTTCGACAGCCAGCTCTTCTCCGGCTCGCTTCCATCCAGGTTATATCCCTTATAGGGCTTTCCGAACATCAGTCCGGCGACAAATTTACTCTTATAATTCCAACCATGCAAACCGCCAACCAGATTTACGATGAAACGCCCTGCCTTGATGGCACTGTCCTTTTCTGTGCCGGTGCCCATGATGATGGCCCCGGTCAGATCCTTTAATTCCTCACTTTTCACGGATAACATCATGCGAAGGATGTAAGAGCCCATGGAATGACCAAGGATAAAATAGGGAATCCCCTTGAACTGGTCACGATTGATCTCATAATTTCGGAAAGCATCTTCGACCATGGTCTCTGCAGGCTGATTGGTATGCATGATGCCAAGTTCACTATGATCCTTTGCCGTTTTGCCGTGACCGATGTGATCATGACCTACCACTGCAAATCCACGCGCTGTCAGGAATTCTGCCAGTTCCTGGTAGCGTTCTATATATTCCTGCATACCATGACAGATCTGCAGGACAGCCCGGACCTTTCCGTCCGTTGGAGTCCACTTGACACCATGGATCTCGGTTTTTGCATCATCACTTGATTCAAATCGATATTCTTCTTTCACGCACATAATTTTACCCCCCTTACATGGAACATGAGTCCGAAATCAATCGAAAGTATTTCGAAAAAATCTTTTCGAAAGAAAACATAATTTTAATTTCGGTTTCTTATTATTGTATTGTAATGATTTTCAGCATCTTTGCAAGTAGATCCTCACTCCCCCCTCCCGGGAACCAGATCATCGGAGATAATGATCTCCGTCGTCTCCGTTTTGCAAGCAGATCCTCACTCCCCCTTCCCGGGAACCAGATAATCGGAGATAATGATCTCCGTCGACTCCATTCCCCGGAAACTGTTGATGGTCGGATAATAGGCAACCGTCAGCCGCAGGTCATTTTTCCGCCCCCACATAGCCGCCTCGACCTGATCTTCTCCATAGCTTCGAATCAGATCCGCCTTCAACTCCTCGCAATCCCCGAAATATAGACCATCGATTTTGGCATCCATTTTCCCTTGAAGAGTAAATTTCAGATATTGGCCTTCCTTTCCGATCGTCTTCATCTTCAAGACTTTGACATGGGATTCGGCAAAAACCGGCTTGTCATTACAATTTCCAAAAGGTTCCAGAAGATCCAGCTCCCGGATCAGATTCTGATGCTGCAAGAGATAGTAAAAAGGCATATCTGCATCAATTTTCAATTTCTGAGTCAGATCCTCTTCGGTCAGCCGACAATGGGCATTCAAGGCTTCCCGAAAGCGGTCTACATTTTCCCGGGCCAGAGACATGCCTGCCGCCATGGGATGACCGCCGAATTTATCCAGAAGATCGGAGACTTCCTGAAGAGACTGATACATGTGGTAGCTCTCGATGGAACGGGCGCTTCCCTTGACCTCGTCCTGGCCGTCCGTCAGGACAATGGTCGGTTTGTTGGTCCGCTCGCGGATACGGCCTGCCACAATACCGACCACTGCTTCCGGAACATCCGGCTCGTAGATGACAAGGACCCGGTCCTTCTCCCAGCCTTTTTCCTTCAGAAGGAATTCCGCCTCGTCAACGCCATGTTCGGTTTCCTGCTTTCGCTTTTCATTTAATTCCGAAAGATGCGAGGCGATCTCTGCTGCCTTACGCTGATCCTTGCATTCCAATAGTTCAACGCCCTGACTTGCCGTTTCCAGACGACCGGCCGCATTGAGACAGGGGCCAAGCACAAAGCCGATCTGGAAGGCCGTAAGATGCCTCTTGTCCAGTTTCTTTTCTTGAATCAGGGCCAGAAGGCCGATATGATCGATATCCTTCATGGCATCCAGTCCCAGCTTTACGATGGCCCGGTTCTCTGCCTGCAAAGGCATGACATCCCCGACCGTTGCAATGGCAGCAAAGGGAAGAAAGCTCCAGATCTCTGGGCCATCCCACTGTTTTCCTGCTTTTTCATAGACCAGGGCCAGGAATTTCCATGCCACAACAGCCCCGCAGATCTCCTTATAGGGAGTCGGATCATCCTTTCTGTGAGGATTGATCAGGGCATTGGCCATGGGGAGAAGATCTTTTCCTTTTTCATCCGAGGCGATCGCATGGTGATCCGTCACGATCACATCCATTCCGCATTCCCTGGCAGCTTGAATGGCATCAAAGGACGAGATCCCATTGTCACAGGTGACCAAAAGATCCTTGCCATCCAGTCTTGCTTCTTCTACTAATTTCGGATTCAATCCATAGCCATCCTTGACCCGATGGGGGATCCGATAGTCACAGTCGGCCCCCAGAGCCAGGAGTCCGCTGTGGAGAATATAGGTCGACATGATGCCATCGATATCATAATCGCCCATGATCCGGATCTTCTTTTGATCCCGGATCGCCCGTAAGAGGAGATCCGCTGCCTTCCCGCCATCTTTTAAGCTATGAGGATCTAGGATATCGCTTTTCTTCGGATGGAGATAGGATTCCATCTCCTCCTTCGAGATTCCCCGGTTCCTCATCATCCAGACCAGGATGGGGTCGACGCCCAGAGTCTGTCCTATCGCCTTATAATCTTCCTTATGTCGACGGATGGTCCATTGTTTCTTTACTCTAGCCAAGTCTTCCTCTCCTTCTTATTTTCTTTCCAGTTTCCTGGACCTTGCCGGGTTTTTCTCCCCTTCTTACTTTGATCCAAATTTTGATGCCTGATCAATAGCCGGGTCTTTCTCCCATTCTTCTTTTATCCCAGTTTTGATTCCTTAGTAACAGCCTCTTTCTTTTCACAGTCTTCCAAAAAAGCATAGAGTTTCTGATAGAGTTCTTCATTCGGCACATTGGTCTTATTCTTATCTATCTTCTCATAATAAGACTTCCGAAGATCTGCCAATGCCTTCTCTTTTTCCTTCTTCGTGCCGCTTCTGTGCTCCTTTTTCCATTTCTTCTCCTCTTCCGAAAATTTCTGATTGATCTCTTCTGAATAAGTTTCCGACTCTTTGGACAGGAAATAGCTGTTATGGCCGCAATAATCCGGCCGATCCAGGACGATCGTAGACAAAGCCGGATTTGTGATCCGATCCTTCTGAGAGATGATCGACGTCGTATCAAATCCAATGAAATCATCGCCCTTGCCATGAACCAGGAGGACCGGTGCCTGGGTCTGATTGACCCCCTTTACTGCGGTAAGCTCTACATTTCTCCCGAAGAGACAGCGGTTGATGAAAAGAAGGGGCAGGTAGAAGGTCCATGCCAGTTTTCCGAACATCTGATGAGCAACGGCCATGGTCATTTTGATGGGCTGATCGAAGCCGGACAGGGAGATGACCCCATCGACTTTATGGTTGAAATGCAGACCGGCCGTCACAGCGAATCCTCCCCAGGAATGGCCCATAAGATAGCGGGGCAGTCCGGATAGTGTCTGATCCTTTTCGACATAGGTCAGTGCCGCATCCAGGTCCAGGGGCGACTGATAGAGGCCACGGGCCCAGCTGCCCTCGGAACCATTGTAGGATGTCGCATTATAGGTAAAAACCGCATAACCCCTGTCCACAAGCCAAAGCAGAAGCATGAGATACTCTTCGGGGCCGGACCAGATGCCGTGAGCGAAGACGATCAGACCACGGGCCTGATCCAGACCGGCCTTCGGCGGATAGATCGCACCGAACAGCTGATTCTTCCCGGATGGAAAATGGATCTCTTGTCTCTCATATTGGTCCTGATAATCACTGTAATGCTTGAGCGAAGAATACTTATGGATCTGAATCGGCCGGAAAGTCTGCCTCTGCACAAGCCATGCGACAAGAAATGGCAGAAGGCAAAGCAGCAATAAGATGACGAGGATTATCACAATAAGAAACGCTGTCATTCGAAAATTCTCCTCTCTGATGGATAGAAACAAATGATGTCATGATCCAAAAAAGGATCACATCAAAAAGAAAAGGGACCTCTGCTTTGTCCTTTGCAAGAACCTGCAGAAGTCCCATTTTTATTGATCGGAATTTCTGATGGAAATTCTGAATGTCTGAATGAAAAAGCTTAAGCCAGAGCTGCTGTGATGATTGCCATGGAGTAAACTTCCAAAGCATTGCAGCCGCGAGACAGATCATTGATCGGCGCATTCAGGCCCAGGAGAACCGGGCCGTATGCATCGAAATTGCCGAGACGCTGTGCAATCTTATAACCGATATTTCCGGCATTGATGTCAGGGAATACGAAGGTATTTGCATGACCTGCAACATTAGATCCCGGGCACTTGGTCTGTGCAACTCTCGGAGAAACGGCTGCGTCAAACTGCAGCTCGCCATCGATCGGAAGATCCGGGAACTTTGCCTTAGCCTTTGCGCAGGCATTCCGAACCTTATCCACATCTTCGCCCTTGCCGGAGCCTAAGGTGGAATAGCTTAAGAAAGCAACCTTCGGATCGATACCGAAGATCTTGGCACACTGAGCCATCTCGCCGCAGATCTCAACCAGATCATCCTCGGAAGGATTGATATTGATGGCACAGTCACCCATGGCAAGGACTTCATTGTCACCGGTTGCAGAAGGACGAACCATGATGAAGCAGGAAGATACGATATTATGGCCGGGCTTGGTCTTAATGAGCTGCAAAGCCGGACGAACGGTATCTGCAGTAGAATAAGTAGCTCCGCCAAGCAGGGCATCCGCAACACCCATCTTGACCAGCATGGTGCCGAAATAGTTGGCTGCCTTCAGTGTCTCTCTGGCCTGATCGGGCGTAACTCCCTTCTTCTTACGGAGCTCGCAGAAAATGTCGACCATTTCGTCCATACGGTCATAATGTAAAGGATCGATGATCTCTGCGCCGCGGATATTATAACCGCTCTTCTCTGCAGCAGCATGAACCTCATCGGGATTGCCGATCAAAATCGGTCTTAAGAAGTTGGCAGCAAGGAGCCGGGATGCGGCCTCCAGGATACGATCATCGGTACCCTCTGTGAAGACGATGGTCTTCGGGTTCTTCTTCAATTTCTCGATCATTGCGCCAAATCCAAATTCTGACATAATTATTCCTCTTTCTATATTTTTTAACCTGAGATCCTCGGAAAATACACTCAGCATTTTCTCTTTGATCCAATTTATTATTTTAACATCCGCTTATCAGAAAACAAGGGGAGGCATCTCGTGTACCGCGGAAAAGACATATCCCTTGAATATCTGTTATAATAATAAAAACACCAACAAAAAAAGATGCGGGTATGACCCCTCTAGCCTCGGCCATACCTCGTGCATCTTTCCGATGAGAAACCCCCAATTATTTTTTGGTTCCCATGTTTCGTATTATAAAATTTTCATAAATTAACGCAAGTAGAAAATCAGGTGTCTGATTTTGTCGAAATTGTACAGTTAAATTTTTCATTTTGCCACAGGTGCGGGGAATTTCCCATTTACAATGAAAGTGCCGGGGAAGGAAAAAGAGAAAGGAGATTTCCATGACAAAGAATGATAAGGATGCCCTTATGATCCGCCCCATTGCTTATATTCATTCTCCCTTCCCGGAGAAATTCGGCATTCCGAGACAAAGCGGACTGGCCAATAACCTTTCCGAAATCCATTTCTATCCGAAATATCGATCCATCGACAGTCTGCGGGGGATGGATGGTTTCGATTATCTCTGGCTGATCTGGGGTTTTTCAGAAAACCGGAAAGAAGACGGCTTCCAGCCGACTGTTCGGCCGCCCCGTCTCGGCGGCAATACCCGGAGGGGCGTCTTCGCAACCAGGTCTCCCTTCCGCCCCAATGGGCTGGGTCTGTCCTCGGTCCGCATTTTATCCATTGATACAAAAGGAGCCGATGCTCCTGTCATCACGGTCAAAGGAGCCGATCTCATGGACGGTACGCCGATCTACGATATCAAGCCCTATATTCCCTATGCAGACTCTCACGCAGATGCCAGAGGCGGTTTCACAGAGTCTTATTCCGGCGGAAGTTACCGTCTGGATGTCGTTATCGATGACAGCCTCTGGGAGAGCCTGGGAGGGCAGAAGGATCCGGCCGGTCCTTCTCTTTCAAGCCTCCCGGCAGATTCTACGGTATCTGAAAAAGAAGCCGTCGAGAGAAGGTGTCAACTCTTCCATGCTCTCCTACCGGAACTGGTAAGTGTCCTGTCAGAAGACCCCAGGCCCTCCTACCAGCATGATGAGAACAGGATCTACGGCATGAAATACAAGGGCTTCAATGTCCATTTCCGGGTCATCGGCCGTAAATTACATGTTCTAAGTGCAGAGGAATGCCCATAAAAGGCGCCTGTCACAGTTCTTACTCCAGGCACTCATCTAGATCCCTATCCATGGCCGCCTGAATGGAGTAATCCGGATACATGGCCTGAATCTTTTGGATGCAGTTATTGAAAGCCTCCTTACGGTCATCCACCGAGAAGGAGATCACAAGATCGAAACGGATGGTCTTTTTTTCTTCATTCAGGTAAAATCCATGCATTTGTTTTACGCCCGGCATATCCTTCAGGGCGGTCCGCACCGACCGTTCTACCTCGGCGGCCCGGTTCTCATGAGTATTCATGGCATAAACGCTGACAGCCGTCAGGATCACATGATCCTCTGCCAAAACCTTGTACTGGATCTGACGAATGAGTTCATCCAGCTCGTTCGCATCCATCGTGTCTGCCACTTCAATATGGAGGGATCCGTTGAAGGTATCCGGCCCATAGTTATTCAAAACCAGGTCATAGACTCCCTGCACCTCAGGAAAGCTTTTGACATCGTTCTTGATCTTATGAATCAAAGTAAGGTCTGCATTCTCGCCCAGGATCTGGGACAAGGTCTCCCGCAGCATGTCGATGCCGGACTTAATGATCACAAGGGAGATCAGGGCACCGAGCCAGGCCTCCAGGGAGACTTTCGTCAAAATGTAGACCAGGGCGGCAATGAGGGTGGATGCGGAAATCACGGAGTCCAGAAGTGCATCCTTACCCGAATTCACGAGAGATTCCGAATGGACCTTCTCACCGGTCTTCTTCACAAAGCTTCCCAGAATGATCTTCACAAAGACTGCAGCTGCCACAATGACAAGAGAAATGGCCGTATAAGAAGGAGTTTTGGGATGGAGAATACTCTTTACCGACTCCTCCAGCGAGGTGAGTCCGGCATAGAGGACGATCAGAGAGATCACCATAGCCGACAGATATTCGATTCGGCCGTAACCGAAGGGATGCTTCCGATCCGCTTCCTTCGCTGCCAATTTGGTTCCGACGATCGTGATCAGGGAAGAACCGGCATCCGAGAGGTTATTGACAGCATCCATGGTAATGGCAATGGAATGGGTGATCAGGCCGATCAAGGCCTTAAAAGCGGCCAGGCCTGCATTTGTCAGGATCCCGATGACAGAAGTCTTCACAATGATTTTGTCACGACTCTGTTCTGATTCATTATGATTCATCTCTATTCTCCAATCCGCTTTCTTTCGATGTCATACCGCCCTCGTTATTGTATTCCGAGAGGACGATCTGTCCGGATGCCAGGCTTTCCGGCACCCTGATGATTCTCTGGTTTTTTGAGCCCCGGAAATTCAAACTGATATCCTTCTCCTCTTCATGGAATTCACCATCCACAAGGACATCGATATTAGAAAGAATCGCATCCGTGTCCCCTGTCCGGCAGACCTTGTTTGGATCATGGAGTTCCTCCCAGGTATAGCCGGAATAGATCCAGGTCTTGGAATGCGGCACTTCCCGGCGGATCCTTTCTACAAGTTTCCGGATCTCGGGCTGATTCTCCGGTTCCATCGGTTCGCCGCCCAGAATGGTAAGGCCGTCAATGTATTCGGGCTTTACAGAATCCACAAGCTCATCCTCAACGGCTTTTGTATAGGGATGGCCATAGGAAAAATTCCAGGTTTCTGCATTAAAACAGCCCTTACAATGATGGCGGCAGCCGGAAACAAAAAAGGATGTTCTTGCCCCCGGTCCGTTGGCAATATCTGCATAATAAATTTGACCAAAATTCATGGTGTCATTTCTTCTTTCATTTTTCATTCAAAAAGCAGCTGAAAGCTGCTTGTAAAACCAGGTCTGTATTTCATGATCTCTCTTATCATAGCACAATTTTTTTGACAGAAAAACCCGGCCTTCCGCTTGGGAAGACCGGGGCTTTTCACAAAATTCTTGTATGAACTCTCAATGCCAAATCCTTCAGAATGGCATCCTCCGGGATCAAAGAGGAAGCCGTCTTATTTCACAGACGCATTGACATTCATATCCACATCCGAGAATTCCGGATTGGCTACATGCAGAACACGATCCTTGATCTCCTGGGTACGGCCCTGGTTCCAGAACTGGGTTCCGATATAACCGCAGGTCCTTCTGGCAACCGACATCTTGCTCTGATCACGGTTTCCGCAGTTGGGGCATTCCCAAACAAGCTTCCCGGAATCATCCTTTACGATTTTGATCTCTCCGTCATATCCGCAGACTTCACAATAGTCCGACTTGGTATTCAGCTCTGCATACATGATATTGTTATAGATATACTTCATGATGGACAGAACCGCAGGGATGTTGCTCTGCATATTGGGAACCTCGACATAGCTGATCGCTCCTCCCGGAGACAGCTTCTGGAACTCGGACTCAAACTTCAGCTTGTGGAAAGCATCAATATTCTCTGTGACATGGACATGATAAGAATTCGTGATGTAATTCTTGTCCGTCACATGAGGAATGATTCCAAAACGTTTCTGCAGACACTTGGCAAACTTATAAGTCGTCGACTCCATCGGTGTGCCATAGAGAGAATAACTGATATTCTCGGCCTTTCTCCACTCGCTGCACTTATCATTCAAGTGCTGCATAACAGAAAGGGCAAAAGGCTTCGCCTCTTCGTCGGTATGGCTCTTTCCGGTCATCTCCATCGTCATCTCATAGAGACCTGCATAACCGAGGCTGATGGTGGAATAGTTTCCGAAGAGAAGGCTATCGATCTTCTCTCCCTTTCCCAGACGGGCCAGGGCGCCATGCTGCCAGAGGATCGGAGCGACATCCGAAACGGTACCCAAGAGACGCTCATGACGGCAGCGGAGAGCCTTGTGGCAAAGCTCCAGACGCTCATCGAAGATCCGCCAGAACTCATCAAAGCGGTCGGTTCCCTTCTCCTTGGCTTCCTTCACGGCAGAGCATGCAACGTCCACCAGATTGATGGTGACAACACCCTGATTGAAACGGCCGTAATACTTATGGGCCCCTTCCTTATAATCCTTGGCATGGGACTTATTTCCGGCATTGCAAAGGCCTTCCGGCTGGTCTTCATTGTCCGGTGTCAAGAAGGACCGACAGCCCATACAGGTATAGACATCGCCCTTCAATTGCTTCATGATCTTTGCGGAAATATAGTCCGGGACCATACGCTTTGCAGTACATTTTGCAGCAAGTTTTGTCAGTTCGTAGTACTTGCTGCCCTCTTCGATATTGTCCTCATCCAATGTATAGATGATCTTGGGGAAAGCCGGTGTAATCCAGACACCCTTCTCATTCTTGATTCCCTGAATTCTCTGACGGAAGACTTCCTTGGCCAGACGTGCCAGATCATCCCTTGTCTGTCCTTCCGGTACTTCATCCAGATAGATAAACATGGTAACGAAAGGTGTCTGTCCATTGGTGGTCATCAGAGTAACCAGTTGATACTGGATGGTCTGAATACCGGATTCGATCTCAGACTGAAGTCTGTGATCCACGATCTTCATGATCTTGTCTTCATCCAGATCATCGCCGATCTCCTTCCGCTCCTCAATGACCTGCTTCTTCAATTTCTGCCGACTGACATCAACGAAAGGTGCCAGATGTGCCAGAGAGAAAGACTGTCCGCCGTACTGGTTGCTGGCAACCTGAGCGACGATCTGTGTGGTGATATTGCAGGCCGTATAGAAGCTCTTCGGCTTCTCGATCATGGTCTCCGAGATCACGGTTCCGTTCTGCAGCATATCCGAAAGATTGATCAGATCACAGTTATGCTCTCTCTGAGCGAAATAGTCTGCATCGTGGAAATGGATAATGCCTTCCTTATGAGCCTTTACAATATCCTCCGGAAGAAGCACACGATTGGTCAGATCCTTACTGACTTCACCGGCCATATAATCACGCTGGGTGGAATTGATGACAGGGTTCTTATTGGAATTCTCCTGTTTTACCTCTTCATTGGCCTGATCGATCAGAGAAAGGATGCCGTCATCGGTCGTATTGGACTTTCTGGAGAGCTCTCTCTTATAACGATAGCGGACATACTTCTGTGCAACTTCATAACAGCGCATTTCCATGATGCCGGTCTCTACCATGTCCTGGATATCCTCGACATTGACCGCATGAGGAGAGGCAGCAACTCGTTTTGCAATATTCTCGGCAACTGCCATGATCTGATAGTCATTCATCTGATGGATGCCATCGATCTCATGATTGGCCTTACTGATTGCATTGATGATCTTATTGATATCGAAATCGACTTCATTACCGTTTCTCTTGATCACCCGGGTCTTTACATCATCATTTTTCATTGCTTCTGCCATGTTTCTCTTCTCTCCTCCTGCTATTATTGGCCATCTTTATCCGGCACTTTGAATTTTTCTTCCTCTTCCCGGATCCTGTCAGGAATTATCAGAAAACATCTTCAAAAAACAACTAAATATAGTTTGTTTTATTTCTTTTCGACACTATATCTTGTGACATGCCTTAATATAGTGCAAAACCGGGAGGATTACAAGGACACAAATTGCCGAATTTTTAAAATTGGGTTTTCCCTTATCATAAGACCGCAGGATATGGGGCTTTGTGGAATTGTCGAACTTTTATTCAAAGCTCTGATACAGCCAAAGGGCCCCTGGTATTTTCCATATCTTGGGCTTTTTTTGTGTAATATTACTATATTTTGATTGCTGTAGTGGAAGTTACATAGCAGCGAAAAGACATGTAATCATAAATGGGTGGCAGAAGTTTCTTCTGCCACCCATTCTTACATATGTGAAACAAGATCCATGACCAGGCGCTCGAACTCATCTTTTGTCCGATCCGCTGTTTCCTGAACCTCTTTATGATTCAGAGGCTGATCCAGGATTCCTGCAGCCATATTGGTTATGCAGGAGATTCCTGCAACCTTAAGGCCCATATGATGGGCAGCTATGGCTTCCACAACGGTACTCATCCCCACTGCATCTCCGCCAAGCGTTCTTAACATCCTGATCTCTGCAGGGGTTTCATAATTGGGGCCGGTCAGCTGGACATAGACTCCTTCCCGGATAGCGACCCCCGTCCGCCTTGCCGACTCTCTTATTTTCTCCTGAAGTTCTTCATTATATACATGACTCATGTCAGGAAATCTGCTTCCCAGTTCGTCAATGTTCCTTCCGATCAGAGGGCTCCTCACAAATGTGGAGATATGATCCTTGATCATCATAAGATCACCCGGCTTGAAATCCGGGTTGATTCCTCCTGCCGCATTGGTCAGAAGAACTTTTTTTGCACCAAGCAATCCCATGAGCCGGACGGGCAGAACAACATCAGTCATATCATACCCCTCATAGTAATGAACTCTCCCGCTCATCACAACGACTTTTCTTCCTGCGAGTTCCCCGAATATGAACTTTCCCTCATGGCCCGCTACCGTTGAAACAGGAAAATGATCGATATCACGATAGCTTACCTCAGCAACAGCTTTCACTTTTTCCTTCAATCCGCCCAGCCCTGAGCCTAAAGTGATTGCAATATCCGGTTCAAAATCGGTCACACGCCTGATGCAGGCACGACTTTTCAAAAGCTTTTCATACATCCGCATCCTCTTTCTACAATTTTTCCAGTATCGAATGGCCAATTGTATTCTCAGGCATCTTTACGCCAAAATTATCACAGACACTAGCTCCGATCACGGCAAAAGTATCTTCATCCGGAAGCTTTCCTCCCTCTTTGTAAGAAGGAGACCACGCAATAAAGGGAACTTTTTCTCTGGTATGATCCGTTCC
The DNA here is from genome assembly GCA_029100405.1 of Lachnospiraceae bacterium. GTDB lineage: Bacteria > Bacillota > Clostridia > Lachnospirales > Lachnospiraceae > Lachnocurva. The sequence continues at coordinate 13,031 of JAQXPG010000031.1, forward strand.
TGTGTAAGTCGGGTCGTTTCCGTGATCTGCTGTAAGAATGAGAAGGTCATCATCCTTCATAACTCTCATCATATTTTCAAGACCAACATCGAATTTTTCCAGTTCCTGACCATATCCAACCGGATTTCTTCTATGGCCCCATTGCGCATCAAAATCCACCAGATTTGTAAAGCAAAGTCCTGTCCAGTCGTGACGTTTTGCATAATCCACGGTCTGGTCCATGCCATGAACAGAAGTCTTGGAACGCACAAACTCCGTGATTCCCTCTCCCACGAAGATATCATTGATCTTACCAACCGAAAGAACATCAAAGCCGCTGTCCTTCAGCGCATTCAGAGCGGTCAGGCCAGTCGGCTTCAGGGCATAGTCATGCCTGTTCGCTGTTCGGATAAAATGGCCCTTCTTTGTTCCGATATATGGTCTTGCTATCACACGGCCAACGCGCCATTCTTCTTTCATGGTGAGTTCTCTTGCGATCTCGCAGCAGCGGTAAAGATTCTTCAAATCAAAGCTTTCCTCATTGCCGGCGATCTGAAGGACAGAATCTGCAGATGTATATACGATCATTGATCCATCGCGAATCTCTTCTTCCCCAAGTTCATCCAGAATCGCTGTACCGCTTGCCGCCTTATTGCCGATGACTTTCTTGCCACATCTCTTTTCCAGTTCTGCAATTAATTCCGGCGGAAAACCATGTTCGGTAAAGGTCTTAAAGGGCTTTTCGGTCTTGATGCCCATCATTTCCCAATGGCCTGTCATCGTGTCTTTCCCGTTCGATGCCTCTTTTACAGCCATAAATCTCCCAAGTGGATGTTCGACCGGCTTGACTGCATCTGTCGGATGGAGATTTGCAAGTCCAAGTTCTCTTAAATGCGGAATATTGATATAAGGCATCTTTTCAACGATATGCCCATAGGTATCAACTCCACGATCCCCAAATCTTTCTGCATCCGGCATAGCCCCGATTCCAAAAGAATCCAGCACTACGACGAAAATTCTTTTATACTTCCCCATTGTCGTTCCTTTCCTGAAAAAGCCTTAAGAAGCGTATGATCGAAACGTTTGTGATCTAATATGATTTTATGATTTCTCCTGCAAGAATTCCGGTCCAAAGCTTTCCGGCAGCAGTTCGGAAAGCTTCATGGTTTTCATATGTTCCATATCTTTCACCAGAATAATATCAAATTCCCCCGGTGAGCAAAATTCTCTCATCACCTGTCTGCAAACTCCACATGGCGGACAGTAGTCCAGTTCCTCTCTGTCTTCTAATCCGCCGGCAATTGCTATGCAGACAAAGTCCTTCTCTCCTTCGCTGACTGCTTTAAAGAAAGCAGTTCGTTCCGCACAATTCGAAGGGGTATAGGCTGCATTCTCGATATTACAGCCTGTATAGATCCTTCCATCTTTGCAGAGAAGTGCCGCTCCAACTCTGTGATGAGAATATGGAACATAGGCCATTTTCCTCATATTCAGAGCCATTTTTGCAAGCTTCTGCATTAACTTTTGATTAACCATTCCTGCCCCTTTTTCTGTCAGCCTCGATCAAAAGTTTGATCGCGGAAATTGCTGTTCTGATCGCTCCATCCGTATCATGACTTTGCCTGTTATCAAGCCCTGCCTTAGCTCTTTCCTGATTTGCCAGGGTAAGGAAGCAAGCTCCCACTCTGACCCCAAGAGAAGCCGCTACAACAAAGAGTGCGGCGGACTCCATTTCAGAAGCCAGCGTTCCAAGCTTCAGCCATGCATCCCATTTGTTCAGGAGCTCATATCCGACAGGCTTTTTTTCCGGTTCATGCTGCCCATAAAAGGAATCCTTGCTTTCCACAACACCGACATGATTCCTCATGCCCATAGTATCTGCTGCCTTCTTAAGAGCCTCTACAATTTGATAATCGGCTACAGCAGGGAACTCGATTGGAGCATATTCCTTACTTGTTCCTTCCATCCGGATCGCACCGGTCGCTATGACAAGATCTCCGCCCTGAACGTCACGCTGCATTCCACCGCAGGTGCCAACACGGATAAAAGTATCCGCACCGCAGTGAACCAGTTCCTCCATAGCAATGGACGCCGATGGTCCGCCGATTCCTGTCGAAGTGACACTTACCTTTTCTCCCAAAAGGGTTCCCGTATAGGTCGTAAACTCCCTGTTATCAGCGACAAAATGCGGATCATCAAAGTACTGTGCGATCTTCTCGCATCTCTTCGGATCTCCCGGAAGAATGACATATCTTCCTACATCGCCCTTGCCGACACCGAGGTGATATTCCTTTCCTGATCCTTCTGTGTAATCTACCATAGCTTTATCCTTTCTGAATGATACGCATATTAGTAATACGCATATTTGATCAAGCAAAAGCATTTCGAAATATTATTTGACATATATTGTTATTTTATCCAATTTTAACAATAATATCAAATCAATTTTATGTAATATGTCCAAAGCACCAAGAGGAAATTTTATTTTTTTGATTGTTTCTATCACGCCAATTGTAAAATGAAGTTGGACATCTGAATAAAATAAAGATCCATGGCAGGATCTTTGGTAGAATGTAAGTCACCACAACAAACTTTCTACAGGAGAATCGCCACCATGGACTACTCTCATTCTACCATAGCTTCCCATATAAAAGGCAAACATCTTTTGTATGAGGAACGGGTTCTTATTCAGATTCGTCTTAAAGACCACTACTCCATCCGGGCAATTGCCCGTGAGATCGGCTGCTCACCGAGTACTGTCTCGAACGAAATAGCACGTGGCTCAGTTGCCTTGTATAACGGTCATGTGACCCGTTATAAGGCGTCTGCCGGTCAGAAAGCCTATGAGGACAACCGAAAGCACAGTTGCCGGCATTATGACTTCCTGAGCAGATCAGCGTTTCTGGAGTATGTGCTGAAACACTTTACAGAAGATGGCTGGTCATTGGACGCCTGCACCGGACGCGCTGTTCTCGATGGTGAATTTACCAGAGAGCAGATCGTCTGCACAAAAACGCTTTACCGCTATGTTGATCTTGGCCTCTTTGGCATCAGGAACCATAACCTTCCTGAAAAGCTGAAGCGTAAGTCCAAGAAACATAGAGTTCGGATCAACAAGAAAAAGCTGGGTCGCAGCATTGAGGAACGTCCCAGAGAGATCGAGTCCCGTGAGGAATTCGGGCACTGGGAATGTGACCTCGTATTGGGCGCCAAAACCCGGGATGACCAGGTCCTGCTCACTCTTGCTGAACGCAAAAGCCGTGAGTTCCTGATGCTTCCTGTTGCAAACAAGACATCAGCGTGTGTCATGAAGGCAATTAAACAGCTTCAGGAGACTTACAGCGAACACTTCGGTGAAGTGTTCAAAACGATTACGACCGATAACGGTTCGGAATTCGCCGACCTTTCAGAACTTGAGAAGATGGCTGATACGCTTGTCTACTATGCTCATCCCTACACATCCTGCGATAAGGGAACCGTAGAGCGGCATAACGGCCTGATCAGAAGGTTCATACCAAAGGGTAAGCGGATTGATGACTTTACCGGTCAGCAGATCTCCGATGTGGAGACCTGGTGTAACTGCCTCCCACGGAAGATCCTGGGTTACAGAACCCCGGATGAAATCTTCGAGGAGGAAATCGACCGAATCTACCAGGCTACTGCCTAGCAGAGGGTGTCCAACTTGTTATTGCAATTTACGCATGCAAATTAAATATGTAGATTTCCAACATCGCGGCACCGGCTGTGACATGGAAAGCATCCCGGAAAGGCAGGAGAATCCTGCCTTTTTGGCGCTCTTTGCGGGAATTTCCAGTCCGCTTCCTGCGCAAAAAAGAGCGCGCCTGAGAACCGGTTTTGGAAAGGCTAGTCGCCCTGCGCGCTCCTTGGGACGAAGCGAAAACACGGCGGCAGGAGGCAAAACAGCGGGATCGCCTTTGGAATTCCTTTTGAAAACCTTCACGCTTTGTTCATAATTCTTCCCCGGGACCGTGTTGACATGGTCTCGCAATGGTGCTATCTTATGCACTGTAGATGTTAGCACTCAATGAACGTGAGTGCTAACAAG
>JAQXPG010000032.1 GCA_029100405.1 Lachnospiraceae bacterium
GACGAGATTGTCTCCGCACTCGGCCTCGAAAAGGATACCCTGGTTCTTCTGTCCGCAGGCAAGAAGACCCAGGCCCAGAAGACGGCCGGCGTTGTAATAAAGACCTTCGGCGCAGCCGTTCCGGGTCATATGGACAAGGAACAGTATGCCTTCTGCTGGATCGTGGACTTCCCGATGTATGAGATCGGAGAAGAGTCCGGCGAGCTGGAATTCTGCCACAATCCCTTCTCTATGCCCAAAGGCGGCTTAGAGACTCTGGAAAAGGCAGAGCGTGGCGAGATCGATCCCTTGAGCATTATGGCTGACCAGTACGACCTGGTGGTCAACGGCATTGAGCTTTCCTCCGGAGCTGTCCGAAATCATGATCCGGAAATCATGGTCAAGGCCTTCGAGATGGTACGTCTCGGCGAAGAGGATGTGAAGAAGAAATTCCCGGCTATGTACAATGCTTTCTGCTACGGAGCACCGCCACATGCAGGCATCGCTCCCGGAATTGACCGTATGGTTATGCTTCTGGCTGGTGAAGATTCGATCCGTGAGATCATTCCTTTCCCTATGAACAAGAATGCCCAGGATGTCATGATGGGAGCACCGGGCTTTGTGACCGAGCAGCAGTTGAATGAGCTTCATATTCAGGTGACAGAGAAGGAAGACGGAGAGAATCCGGAAGCGTAAGTCAGTTTCAGAGAAATATAGACCAATGATAAGAATGCTTTTTTTCATTTGAAGTCTGAATGTTGAAGTCTGATTTTTGAAGTCTGATTGAAGATTCGCTGATTCGAAAAACAAGAAAGACAAAGAAACGGCTATGATCCATGACAAATTCTGCAAGAGTGCAGGATTTGTCGGGATCGCGGCCGCTTTTTCTTTTTTAACTCAGTCGGAGTACAAGCTCCGACTGAGTTAAACGCTCCGCGAGGATGCGCACGGATTCGGACAGGAATTTGTCTGCTGAAGCAGACCCGAATCCGGCGCGCAAGACTCGCGAGCGAGTCTTGACAAATGGGCAAAAGTTTAGCGGCAGTTCGAAAGGGGGGTGAACTGCCGCTGAAAGGGGGTTAAAATATATAAAGGGGAAGTGACTTGGAATACTTAAAGGGGGGATGTATTTCTCAAGTCAACTATATTATAGCATGTTAAAAATATTGGACAATGTGCAATCAAACAAAATATACAAATTTTTTCACCTAAATTAGTGCACTTTTTCTATAAGCTTTATAAACTGTTCGAAAATTGCGCCATAAGTGTTCCGAGCCTGGCAGAGACTTGTATGAAAATTGGAAAACAAAAATTGACAAAGAGTTTCGAATATACCAAAATATGGATCGGAATTAAACTTTTGCGAAAGGCTATCTATGATATTATAAATTGGAATACATGGACTGACGGGGGGCATGTTTCCTGACTCGGATCTTTGTATATTTTTGTATAATCGTGCTGCCTGTCTGATCGATAGTTGTTAGCAGCTATGATTTTAGCTTCATTGTTGTTTTAGTTTCTGTTGTATATTTTTCGTATTGCCATGTTGCATTATATGATACAATTCATATAGTGTTACGCTGGATTTGTCTGTGGATTGGGAGTGTATGGAGAATCATAATCTTTTCAATAACATTCTGGATGGCCTTTCTTCTGAAGGAAGCCACAGAAAGGATCTGAGTGAGCTCAGATCCCTTTTATTCGATCTGATTTCCAAACGAGATCATCTGATACAGAAGAATCTTCCGGTGGAAGAAACGGAAGAAGAAATAAGGAGTTTTTATGCTCTGCTTTTGGACCGCATAGATCTCTTTCCCCCTTTCCTTAAGGATTCGGATGCGAAAACCAGGAAAAATGCGGCGTTGCTTCTTGCAGAGCTTCTTCAGAAAAACCAATGTGATCAAAAGGAAACAATCAGCCGGGAACTTTTTTCTGCTTATTCCAAAGAAGAAACCTTATATGTTCGTGCAGCTTATTTAAAGGCTCTTTCGGCTTGTGATTGCAGACCTTATCTTTCGGACCTTCGCGACCGCCTGACATGGATCACAGAAGAGGATTGGAAGGAAGAAGACCGAAAGCATATTCGTGAGGAGAGGAGGGCTCTGGAGTCCATCCTTTCTTTCTATGAAGGCTCCGTGCACAGCTTTCGACAATTTCGTAAGTCTTATGAAATGCTCTTTCTGGCGGAAAAGGCCCTGCGGCCGAACCTGGTCCGGGATCTGGGCGGAAATGCACGAGAGACAGCCGGCGGTGTTCGAGTCCGTCTGTCGGATGAAAGGCTTCTGGAAACGATTCGTTATTACAAAGAAGCCTGGTTTCTGATCCCGGTCAAGAAAAATTTTGCCCTGACAATGGACAGAATAGGGGAGATCCCGTCTTCCACTGCATTGCTTTCTCTCTTGGATGACTTACTTGTCCACCGGGGATCTGCCGACGGGGAGAAGAGAAGAGATCCATATTCTTTTCGTCTGGAGATTCGAAGCAAGGATCCGGAAGACCAGGTCGAAGGGCGGATCAAAAGGGCAGGATATGAACTTGAGGAGACTTCCCATGGCAGACTTCGGAATCTCCCCGGAAATTATGAGTTCACTCTGATCCTGATCAAGAAAAGGGATGGAAGCTTTGCCCCTTTCTTACGTTTGAATGCGACGGATCGTCCTTTTGATCAGAGATTTTCATATCGTATTCACTCGGAGGCTTCCTCTACTGCTCCGATCAAGGCAGCGGAAGCGGTGGAAATGATTCGACCATATCTTGGAGAGAGGGCACAGATCATAGATCCCTTCTGCGGTGTCGGGACCCTTTTGATTGAGCGGGACAAGGCCCTCTCTGCCAGAGAGATCTATGGCACGGATACTTTTGGCCAGGCCATCCGGGAAGGACGGGAGAATGCCGAAAAGGCAGGAGTTCGAATCAATTTTATTAACCGTGACTTCTTCGATTTCCGACATGATTACCTCTTTGATGAAGTGATCACAGAATGTCCGGATCTTTATGGGAAAACGGCAGAAGAAAAGGATAGCTTCTACCGGAGTTTTTTTGATCAATGTATCCGGATCACGACAGACCGGTCTATATTGTTCCTCTTATCCAAAGAGGAAGGACAGATTCAAAAGCAGATCCGTCTCCATCCGGAATTGAAACTGGTAAGGACCATGGAACTGAGGCGCAGACAGAATATTTACATCATAGAGAAGAGATTAGCTAGATGAGTGGGACAGCAGAGAAAATACGAAATATTTTTTACCTGAAGGGTAACCGGCTCATGGATGACATTGCCAGTGCCTGTCAGGTTTACTATCGGTGCTATGCTTACCAGAATGAAGAATTTCAGAGGGCATATTGTCAGGATGACAAGCTGCCCGAAAAAGAGCAGGAGCTGATTAAAATTTATTTTCCGGAGGATAAGATCAGGGAATTTCTGAATCGTTTCCCTGGCTCCGGTCTGGAAGATGTGCTCCGGGGACAGGCGGAATCGCCGAGATTCCTTTCCGGGCTTGCTGTAAGAGATGGGAAGGGAGAACTGATCTTTGTCGTTGTACTGTTCGGCTTTGACCGGACGGTCCATGATCCTGCTCTCGCCGGGGCCGGGGTTCGACTGACCGACGAGACAGAGATCGAGCAATGTGAGAGACTGCTCCTCTCCTCCTGGGATCTGTGTACATCGGCTATTTCGGAAACCGGGAGTATCTCTCAGGAACTTTCCAATGTCAGAGAGGAGAGCGAGAAAACCAGGGCTCTCCTGGAGCAGAATACTTCCCTGAATCAGATGCTGAATCTCATGGAGAGAGAACAGGATTTCCATAAGGCGGCGGATCAGATCATTTTCCTGGCGGCGAAGACTCTGCATCTGTCAGAGGCAGCGCTTTTTCAGGCAGATGAAAACAATATCACTATCGTTTCCGAATATGCCGAAGAATCAGGCATCCGGGATGTGATCAAGAGCTCTTCTTTGTCAGAGTATCCTTTTTTCAACGGAAGAAGCTATACCATTTCTTCGGATTCCATGCTGCCGGACCGCTTTCGGGAGTATTTCGAACGCTGCGGGATCAAGGCTGCGATTTTCTATCCGATTACGATCGAGAAGAAGACTGAGCTCTATCTGCAGTTTGCATCGAATGAGCCCCATTTCTGGAAACAGGATGAAATTCAATATCTGAATGAAGTACGGCAGGTTTGCCAGACCATTCTGATCCGTAAGATCACGACGCATTCTCTGGCCGGTTCTTATAAGACTTTGAATGCGATTCTGGAACATACCGGCTGTGGCGTAGAGGTTATTGATCCGGCCAGAAACCATGTCCTCTATACTAATAAGGCCTTTCAGCTGGCTCTGGCAAATGAGGATGACAGGAGATTGTTGGAGGGACAGCTCTTCCGCCCTATGGAAGAGACCGGACAGAATTATACCTTCGAAGCTACAAGGAGCCGGAAGTGGTATGATGTCAGTTTGTCTGAGATCCACTGGGTCGACGGGCGAAGAGTCCGTCTGGTAACGATCTATGATGTCACCGGAATGAAGCATTATCAGGAGAGGATCGAGCATCAGATCTATACGGATAGTCTGACCGGCTTGAAGAATCGGAAGTGCTGCGAAAATGACTTTCAAAAGGAACTGGATCGGTCGGCTCTGGAGAACGGAAACGGCGGGGCCTATATTTGTGTTGATCTCGATGATTTCAAGAATATCAATGAGAGCCTGGGCCATAAGGATGGAGATCTCCTTCTGCAGAAAGCGGCAGAGGATCTGGTTCGGACGGTCGGAAGCGAGGCAAGCGTCTATCGGACCGGCGGAGACGAATTTGGCATTATGATCCCGCACAGCAGTCATAGAAGTGTGGAAGAGGTCTGTGAGCAGGTTCTGCAGGAATTCAAGAAACCTTGGATTCTTCGAAACAAAAAGTATTACTGCACCTGCAGTTTGGGACTTGTCCGCTATCCGAAGGACGGACAGGATCTTATCACCTTGCTTCGCCATGCAGATGTCGCCCTGCAGAGGGCAAAACAGGAGGGAAAGGGCTGCTGCCGCCCTTATACGGAGGACGGAGCTGGCAACGGCGTCCGCAGACTGGATCTGGAAAAGGCGCTTCGAGAGGCTGTGGACAATGGCTGCAAGGAATTTGAAGTCTATTATCAGCCCCTGGTGGATATTACAAGAGAAGGCCATCCCTGCAGCGGAGCAGAGGCTCTGGTTCGCTGGAGATCGAAGGAACTTGGCTTTGTTATGCCGGGAGACTTTATCTCTCTTTCCGAGTATCTGGGCCTGATCGTACCGATTGGAAAGCATGTTCTCTTTGAGGCCTGTCGGACCTGCCGCCATTGGAATGACTTCGGCCATCCGGATTACCGGGTAAATGTAAACCTTTCTATGGTGCAGATCGTCCAGAAGGACATTGTGGATACCATTGAAGAGGCTTTGAAAGAAAGCGGCTTGAATCCCGGAAATCTGGTTCTTGAGGTGACGGAGGGCATAGCCATCCATGACTATAAGAATGTGATTGGAGTCTTAGACCGGATCAAAGAGCTTGGGGCAAGGGTTGCCCTGGATGATTTCGGAACAGGCTATTCTTCCCTGAACTGCCTGAGAGAGCTGCCCTTGGACGCAATCAAGATTGATAAGACTTTTATTGATCATATCGGAGAGGATACCTATTCGGATGCCTTTGTTAAGACGGTATCGAATCTTGCAAATGTAAAACAGGCTTCTGTTGTTGTCGAAGGAGTTGAGACAGAAAAGCAGACCCATGCCTTGAAGGGTATGAATGTAAGCTTCATACAGGGCTATTACTATGACAAGCCCATGCCGGTGCAGGACTTCGAAGAGAAGTATCTGTGAAGGGCAGAAATGAATTGCTTGTGCCTTTAAAAACAGTCATTGTCTTTGACAATGGCTGTTTTTTTCTCGCTCTCGTGGCCAAGGGGTGGATTTTAGATATGAAAAATCGATATATGAAATCTTTTGAAAACCATGCGTGTTTTTTAGGATCATCAGGTGGATTTTAGATATGAAAATTCGATATATGAAATCTTTTGAGAATCATGCGTGTTTTTAGGGTAATTTTATAGCATGAAATTTGAAAGATTTCATATATCGAATTTTAGGGCTGGAAAAAGCCATTTTTCCGGCACGCAATACGCATGATTTCAAAAAGAATTCATATATCGAATAATGGATCATGAAACAGAACACTCAGTGCATCTTTGGCTCTATGGGTAGCTGCAGATAGGCAAAACGACAGAACATAGGATCAAGCATCTTAGATCACGCAAAAGAAACAGGACAAAGGATCAGAATTAAGAATCAGAATTAAGGATCAGAAATATGATAAATGATAAAGAAAAAAGCGTATCAATCGATACGCTTCACATTCATGCAGAAGATGGGACTTGAACCCACACGACATTGCTGCCACAGGCACCTGAAGCCTGCGCGTCTGCCAATTCCGCCACTTCTGCAGAGTGCGGAAGATGGGACTTGAACCCACACGACATTGCTGCCACAAGATCCTTA
>JAQXPG010000033.1 GCA_029100405.1 Lachnospiraceae bacterium
TTGTTGAAATTGTCATGCTGTATGCACTTATAGATTCTTTTCTGTTCTCTAATGGATTCCAAAAAAGAATCGAACAGTATTGCATGACAACTCAACAGAAAATTCCGGATTTTCATAATCCTAAGTCGAATCTGTCCTATATGCTAAAACATACGGCGAATATCAAGAATCTGCCGGTAGGCCGGATTGTCCTGAACAATGATGCCGGATTTTGTGCTGGCAGCATGAACGATCCGGTTATTTCCGATATAGATTGCTGTATGGCTGCCGTAATTAATGACATCTCCCGGCTGCATTTCCTGATAGGAAACAGATCGCCCATCATAAAGCTGCGTTGCAGTCGTCCGGGTCAGATTGATATGGAATGCTTTATAAACCTGCTGCACAAAACCTGAGCAGTCGCATCCATTCGTCAGAGAGGTTCCGCCCCAAACATAGGGGTTTCCGACGAACTGAAGAGCATAATTTACCAGTTTCTCTCCTTCTGTCTTTGGATTTTGATACCCATAGGCCTCTACTGCTTTCTGCCCGGTCAGTGAATGGTCTACCGATCCTGTTTTACTATTATGGCTCTGACTTTCGAATCCGTTTTCCGAATCCACTGTATCATTGTCAGGTCCTGCCTCATCCGAATGACCATTCCCAATCCGGGAGTAATTGCTTCCTTCACCTTCCCCTGCCAGCTTTTCCCGGTCTGCAATCTCATCCAATTTCGATTGAATGGCGGCAATCTCTTCTGTAAGATCAGAGAGACTCTCTTCTTTGTCTCTTGCCAGGCGATCCTTCTTTGTCCAGTCCTCCGTCACTTCCGTCAATTGATCCAGGATCTTTTGATCCGGTTCCGAAACTTTTCCTTTAATTTCTTTCTTCGTATTCCGATAATACTGTAACGTCTGCTTCTGTTCCTGGCGGGCTGTCTTCATTTCCGATTGGGATAAGGAAAGCTGCGTCCTCTGAAAAACAAGGGCCTTCGATGCCTCCGCCTTGGCCCGTGCCGCTTCCAAAGGACTGTCATATTTCTGCCGCGTAACCTTTCTTTGTTCTCTCAATGCTTGCTTTAAAGCCTTACGGATATCCTTCTGATTGGTCTTTATTTCGCGGATCCCGTCTTTGGCAAGAGAAACAGAGACCTCAGCGTCGGCCAGTTTTCTCTGATTTTCTTCTAAAGCAGCGAGGATGGCCTGCCGGCTCTGGTAAGCCCTGTCCGCATCTGATTTTAAGGACTCTGCCTCTGCGGAAAGCGTTTCTTTCCTGCCTTCCAGAGCCCTTTTCTCCATTTCCAGGCTTTCTTTTTGGTTTTTGGAACTTGCACTCTCTTCTACCTGGCTTTGTTCAGAGCCTTCCAAAGGAAAAGAAGTCTCTGCATTCGCCCCCGAAAGACGAGAAGCCGTAGCAGAGACTGGCGTCCCTGCTGCGGCTGTAAATACAAAAATCATTGTAAGAAGGAGAAGGATTCCTCTCCATGGATGTGAAATCATTCTCAATTTCAATTTCCTTTACCTGTATGAACCTGAGATCCTGACCCCGGGTGAAAGCGGAATGGGCAGGCAATTATCTCATTCAGACCACACCGGACCATCAGACGGTGATCTCATCTACCATTTGCTTCAAAGACGATGCCTGATTATTGAGCTCCTGGCAGGAAGTCGAACTCTCTTCAGCTGTTGCACTATTCTGCTGAACAACCTGAGAAATCTGTTCCAGACCGCTTGTTACCTCACCGATAGCCGTTGCCTCGCTCTTCATCTCGCCCGCAATATCAGCGACCAGTTTCTTACTCTTCTTGGCACTCTCCATCACAGCGGTCAAAGATTTGGCCGAATCTGTAACCAGAGAGGAGCCGTTATGGATGGCTGCAATGGCACCCTCAATCAGAGAAGATGTCTCACTTGCGGCTTCGGCAGACTTCCCTGCCAGGTTCCGAACCTCGTCAGCTACTACAGCAAATCCCTTACCTGCGTTGCCGGCACGCGCTGCCTCAACTGCCGCATTCAAAGCCAGAATATTGGTCTGGAATGCGATATCATCGATTGCCTTGATAATATTCTCAATCTGGTTGGACTTTTCTTCAATTTCTTTCATGGCTTCCAGCATATTGGTCATCTGCTTGTTTTGTTCCATGATCTCATCTGCAACCTGACCGGAGAAGTTCTCAACATCGCCTGCGTCCTCCGCATTCTTTGTGATCTGCAAGGAAAGCTGGGTAATGGTGCTGGTCAATTCTTCTACCGTTGCGGCCTGCTCGGTTGAACCTTGAGACAGGGCCATGGATCCGTTTGCGATTTTTGCCGAACGCATGGTCACCTGATTGGCAACCTTGTTCATCTGCTGGAAGATATTCCGAAGATTCTTATGGATCTCTTCAAAAGAAACTGCGATTCTCTTATATTCACCGACGAAGTGATCCGGATTCTTGATCTCTGCAGTGAAAATTCCTCTGCTCATCTCATCCAGAACCTTCGATGTCTCGCCGATCACTTCTTCTGTCGTTGCCTGCATAGCAGCATAATCATCGATTGCCTGGCCGAACTCATCATTTCCGGTATGCTTGCGACTGATCCGATAATCGAAGCTGCCCTTCTTCATGACATTGACTGCCTTAGTAATCTCAAGAATATTGCTTGTCATATAGCGTGTCAGAATCAGGAAATCAATAACCAAAAGGAGAATGATAATTGGAAGAACAATAGCGACTCCAATCATAACATTCTTATGAACCTTGTTCAAGCTGGCTGTGACAGAATTAAACTCTGCCTGGTTCAGATGACCGCTGGACAAAAATCCATGAATATGGTCAATCGCAGCTTTCTGCATCCGATACATGGAATAATATGCCAGAATAAAAATCAAAAAAAGCGATGACAGCATATAAATGAGCGTTCCTATAAACTTACCTTTGATGCTCCAATCCTTCAGTTTTTTCATTGTTTTCACCTTCTAAAATTTCTTTTATATTAAACTAGCCTGTTACTTCCTCATTGGTTTGATATTCCATGGTTTTAAATCTTTCTGCTTCGGACTTGCTCCGCATCTATTTTCTGTGAAACCACTTTCTGATTTATGAAAAAGGACAGTTGATGCAGATCCTTCACAAGAGTCGGCATGACAGACGGATAACCATTTTCATCAAGATTCTCTATATGTTCGAAACCCGCCGGACGGGAACAGAACAAAACCCGGCATTGCTGCTGCCGACGAAGGAGAAAGAGATCATATTCCATCCACTGGAAATGATCCTTCTCATCCATGGTTCGGAAATAATCTGTCAGCATCCCATGGTCTCTGCAGGACAAGCGTTCTTCCATCGTTTCCGGATTCATAAAGGCAAGAAAGCGCTTTTGATCACCGGGATGAATCCGATTTACAAGTCTGCTTCCTACCCATTTGCTAAAACCGGTACCAACCAAACCTCTGGAAAGGAAATGATTCTTAATATAGACCGGCTCGGCAGTGTCCTGTTTGGGATCAATCAATTCCACGACATCGAAGATCTGGAAAACCACCGACATCACTTCCCTTGGCTGTATCCCTTTGGAAAATTCTGCATGTTCCGATACATTGTGAGCAACAAGAACGTAAGCACTGCCTCCCTCATAGCGGGATACTGCCCTTCCATGCAAAATCAGATAATTTCCATTGACCATCTGATCCAGCGTCACGATCTTCCTACTGTCGAGCATCTTTTGGAAATATGCCCGGACCTGTCCATACAAAGGATGCGCCTTATCATTCATATCAAATTCCAGTGCTCTTGGTGAGTAAACGCCCACACTTCGTAAGAGACTCCGGTAGGGTTTATTGGTTAGAAGGAAGCGCCCTCTGTCTCCGCGATATTCCCAGATAGCCAGGGGGATACCCTGAGAAATCTCAATCGTATCATCATTATCCTGCATCAGATCACTTTCCAAAGGACGGGTACTAAGCAAATTGACCCGACCGAGATCATCATAATAATTCCGCATGGAGTCCGGTTCAATGGAAAGTTCGACATGATGCAGGTGAGAAGCCAACTGTCGCAGGGGCTGGGGTTTTCCAATCAGAAAGCCCTGCAGTTTCTCACATCCGATATCCCTTAAGAATGCCAGCTGCTCCTCTGTTTCCACACCCTCTGCAAGTGTCCGAATCCCAAGCCGTTTTGCCATATCAACAATCGATGTCAGAATCTTCTGCGACCGGTTATCGAAACGTCTGAGAAAGAGCATGTCGATTTTAATGACGTCGAAATCATAATCTTTCAAGGTATTGAGAGAAGAATAGCCTGAGCCGAAATCATCCATCCAGACTTCAAAACCGGCTTGATGGAACCTTTTGATCTGTTCCTTGATATATTCCGGATTCTTGTCGAATACCGACTCCGTAATTTCAATATGAATCAGCTTCTTTGGGATCTGATACTTGTCTGCAATTTCCAGAATGTCCTGATAGATATCACATAGTTCAAAGTCCAGCCTTGATACATTGAAGGAAAATGGAACAACTTCTTTTCCCTCCTCCAGGAGTTTTCCGGTTTCGCGGCAAGCGATGGTGACAATGGCCAAATCCAGCTTGTGAATCAACTGATATTCTTCGAGGGTTCCAATCAGAAGGTCCGGCGTGATCAAACCGTAAACCGGATCCTCCCAGCGGGCCAAGGCTTCGACGCCGCAGACCTCCCTGGTCAGACTGCGGATCACAGGCTGATAATAGACCTTGATCCAGTCCTTTTCGATCGCCTCATCCAAATGCTCTACAATATAATGCCGGCGATTGATTGCTTGTGCCAATTCCTGATCAAAGTAGCGATAGATTTTCCAGTAGTCTCTCTTAATACTGTCCGCAGCACTCTTGGCACGGTCACAGAAAATCGACATCTCACAGTCGAGCTCTTCATAAGGGATGGTATAGATCCCCGCCTTTAGACTGCAAACCGTATCATAAAGAGTCGTGGAAAATTTACCATTGACTTTCTCAATGCCTCTCACTGACTCGTCAGAAAAAGCCATAACAATGAACTGATCCGCTGCAAACCTTGCAACCATACGATTTGGAAAAGCTTCGGCAAGGATATTTGCAAGCTTGCAGATTGCCTGGCTGCCCCGCTCAAATCCATATTTCTCGTTATAGGACTGGAAGGAAGTGATATTAAAATAGATAATATCCACTCCACGTTTCTGAAACTCCCGTGCTTTTTCTTCCAACTCTCTGATATTCTTAAGAAAAATTCCTGAGATCACACGGAAAGAGTAGATATTCAGCGCATTGGTCAGTGGGTCATATAGGGAATTCTGGGAAATCAGACTTCCCGGCATGTCCATATGATAATCTTGAAACAATCGGATATAATTGATCATAGCAGCCTTTGATATATCTTCTAAAGCACCTTTAGTTCTATAATTTTATCGGCAAAAGTCTTGTCCATATAAGCCGAACTTTCTTTGCAAACGGGTTATATTTCTGTAAGAATTCGCCGAAGTATAGGAAGGTTCATTATCTTAGGAGGTACGATATGAAATTACAGGATTTCTGTGATCTGAAAGTTGTAAATGCACTGATAGAAGACTGGGAGAGGGTCACCGGTCTTAAGGCGATCGTTCTTTCCCCGGACGGAAGCCCGCTTGGGCAGGAGAAGGAGCTTAAAGATGCCGAAACCCGGGACCTTATGATCGAAGATGAGAAAGTTGCCGAACTCCACTTAGGATATGATGCAGCAGAAGAAGTCCCGGAAGGAGCTCATGCGAGTGAGAAAAAGGACGCTGCCGTCTCTCTTCTTTATCAGTCCCTTTCCAACACCCTTTATGAGCACTATTTCAAATATGCAGCCGACCATCGTCTTAAGCGTCTGGCCGATGGCATCGAAGCTACAGATGAACTGGTTCGCCAGATCATGAGCTGCACTGTCAATCTGAAGAATATCCAGAAACGGCAGAAGATCGTTGCCATTAATGCCAGCATTGAGGCTGCCAGAGTCGGCGAGGCCGGCAGAGGTTTTGCCGTTGTCGCTGAGGAAGTTGAGAAATTGTCCGAGAGCAGTTCCGAAGTCAACGCAACGATTGAAAAAGTGGTCTCCGAGATCAGGAATACCGTCTCCAGCCTGAAGGAGTGAGGTTCTAAAGAAGTGAGCTTCTAAAATAAAAGCGCCATCCCCTGGGTGGCGCTTTTTTGATCTGCTTTCTCTTCCTCAATCCTTCACGTTCGTGATAACGATATTGGCACATTCAATCGTGGAAAGGTCATAGACTTTTCCGCTTTCACAGCCGACAACGGTCGGACGCAGAAGCCCTGCCGGGTTTTTCTGGACAACTCTCGCCGTCTCTCCGTTACTGAGTACCACATAGGAATCCACCGGATAGAGGATCATGGAGGCCAGAAAGCTCTTCAGATCATCCATATCCAGCTGATCCGTCATGGCCATCAGCATCTCAACAGCCTGTCCGGGTGGCATTCCATCCTTGTAAGGGCGGTTTGTCACCAGTGCATCATAGATATCGGCAACGGTAAGGATCCTGGCATAAGGATGAATTCCGTCTTTTAAAGCTCCAAAGGGATAGCCGCTGCCGTCAATTTTCTCATGATGCTGAAGCATACCAAGCTTGACTGCATCCGGAATCTCCGGATTTCCCTCGACCATCTCATAGCTTAAGAGGCTGTGGGTCTTCATCACTTCAAACTCTTCCGGCGTTAGTTTGGCCGGCTTGTTCAAGATCTCCGGTGGGATCTTGGTCTTTCCGATATCATGCAATAAGCCGGACATACCAATCTCATAAACTTCTCTCCGGCTTTTCTTCTGCTGCTTTGCAATGATCATCGCGATGGTTGCGACATCCACACTATGTTCAAAAGTATATTCATCCGATGTCTTTAATTCCCGGATATTCAGAGCGACCGCATGATTGGAGTCAATAGCCGTCATCAAATCATCCATGATAGACCGGGTTGTTGTCGCCAATTCCTTGGGCGAAGGATTGTTATAAATCGTCTGAACGCCAGCTGCGATCTGCTTTTTCAGGGTCTTCGAAAAATGCAGCTTGGCAGGATCCTCTACCCGAAGGCGTTCGACTTGCTGGCGGGCAAGCCTGGTCATCTTGGGCCGGTTCGTTCTGTCATTGGCTTCACCGATCCGGATCTGCAGAGAGCCGATCCCAAGATAGCGCAGATGTTCTATGATATATGGTGTCAGCACCGTACCGGCTTCTACCAGATGTCTGCTGCGGCGGTCCTCTACCGGACTGCCGACGATCATCCCGGGCCGGACGGCATTTATTGGCATAGAACGTACTATGACATTGCCCATTCTAATCTCTCAACTTTCCCAAAAAGTGTATTATCTGAAAGGCCTGTTATCAGGCAGATTCCTCTATCCTGTTATCAGGCAGATCCCTCTATCTATGAAAGCAGAACCATCGATCTTCTAAATATTATCGGCAGGTTTCTGCTGCCTTATAAATGCACGGTCCTTCACTCGCCTGCTGGCGGCCCAAAGTATCCATGACATGGTCTTAGGATATGGCAATCCTCTCTCCGTTTGAAAGGACAGTATATCCGTGCCGGTCGTCATCCAAATCAGCCACGAGAATTGCCCGCTCATCTACGAGATTTCCATCCTGTATTAAGAAATATAGACCATTCTCTCCCTTTTCTGCAAGCATCTCACCATAATTTGACAGTTTGTCGCAGATCTTATTAAAAGGAAACTCATATTTTCCATCCGGCAAAGCTTTCCTATGGGCCTGATCCTTGGGGCCAAAAACAAGTTTTCTCTTCTTCACAAGCTCCCAAAGGGGCTTGATAATATCCGTATTTTCCTTCAAAGACCAGAGATTCTTATTCTCCCAATTTTGCCACCAGGTCTCCATGCCCTGGCGGACATAAACCGAATCCGCCCGAAAATCCACTGTCGATCCCTCTGGGATCCGTTCTAAGGCCCGAAAGGCTGCCATTAATTCCATCCGGTTGTTGGTCTGTCCCGGCATGGCCCCGAAGGCCTCCGTCAGGATCTGTCCCTTTCGATTGAGAATTACAAAAGCATATCCGCCGGGACCCGGATTGGTCAATGCGCCTCCATCCGTATGGATCTCGTAAAAATCCATCGGATCCTCCTCTGCCGGCAGACTCGGTTCTTTCTTCCCTACTGGTTTTTGTTGATTTCCATAGGGCTTGTCCCCTGTCCTTAGAAATGCTTCATAGGCAGTTTCAGCCGCTTCCCTTGTCTCATATCCCTTATAGATAGCATGGGAAAAGCCAGTCACCAAAGGGCTTACTTCTTGCCAGCTGTTAAAAATGCCTGTCTCTTTTCCTTGAAATATTACATATGCGGCTTTCTTTGCCATGTGACCTCTCCTGGTATCAGATCTTGATTATAAAATGGGTTACATCTGCCGAGCCCTGGTTGTTTTTCAGATTTAGACTAGGATTCTATTATAACACGAAGAGAAGCAGCTCCGCCTAGTGCAAGTTCGCTTTCAGAAAAAAAGCAGGAGGGCCTGATCAGGCACTCCTGTTTTTATAACATTTGAAAAATAATAGTCTCATGGCTCGGTGAAGCAAGACTCAATCAACCTGGTATCTATTTCACCATCGATAGTGTTCTAAAAGAAAGGATCTTTCCGAACATAATCTTCTATCTCTCGATTGGTCTATATTTCTCAGGAAAGAATCGCCTTATCTGACGTGAATTCCTCACCCGATACTTCTTCAAATTTATGGAGGAGGTCCTCGATCGTCAGTTTCTTCTTCTCTTCGCCCCGGATATCCAGAATGATCTGTCCATTATTCATCATGACAAGGCGGTTCCCGTGAGCGATGGCGTCCCGCATGTTATGGGTGACCATAAGGGTCGTCAGATTGTTTTCCGATA
>JAQXPG010000034.1 GCA_029100405.1 Lachnospiraceae bacterium
ATCTGATAACTTCTTTTGATCGCTAGCCTCTTTAGCCGCTTCCTTATTCAAAGGAATAGTAATCTTAAAAACATCGTCTTCAAACAGCTCAGGTTTTCCGCCATCGGAAAAAATCGGAGTATATTTATATAAGTTAATCACGCCGGAACCAATCGTATCAGTTCTACCTATATTAGCAAAAAATCTTTGAATAATAGGGTTCTTCGGATATGGCTGAAACTCGTCCTGCATAATATTTCCGTGTCTTCTTGGAATACACCAATTTTCCGTTTTTAGCCAATCCTTTTCAATAATTACCTTTGCCGGATAAGCGCTGGAATAATCTCTGTGTACAAGAATATTGCCAATCACCTCTCTAGCTATCAAATCTCTAACGCTTGTATTAACATTATTTATTAAGTGAAATTTATCTGAGGTATGCTTTGCTACAAATTCCATTAAAAGTTCATAAGCTTCTATAAGATTAGTTGTGACTAACAGCCTGTCATCATAACGATCCATATTCTCTACTCTGTAAAGAGCATCAGTAACATACCCAGGGCAACAAGAATTAATCACCTCATCTTTACCTAAAAGCAACACTGCGGCAAGATTGTATCCTTCCATACCTGAAGAAAAATCCTTTTCCCATAATCCAGCACTTTTAAGTAAATCTTCATCTGATAACTCAAGCCAAGGATGATCTGGCTTTTTACTCTTTGCCAGATTTCTTACCTTTTCTAGCAAATCCAATCTTAAATCTGCTGTTGTAACATAAGGAAATATTTTTCTCTCAGCATAAGTGTTACTTTTTCTGTTATACAAATTCTGCAACTGAATAGGCGAATCCGTAATATCCATATCGCCATCTTCATTACGTTCATAAATTCTGTTTGCACATTTTTCCACAGTTGACGTTGGTGGCACAAAAACCCATAGCAAAGTCATTCCCTCGTATTCAATCTCTTCTATAGACAGATACAAGGTGGGTGACATTTTATCGGGGTTGTTAAGCTGATTAACAAAGTTCTTCTTCATTTCCTTAATCAACTTCTTGTTAATACCTATCGGCTTTCCACCATCCTCAACACCCATGATAATATAGCCACCATACCTGTTAGAAAATGAACACACAGTCTCATACACATCATCATGTATTCCATTCTGGCAAGCCTTATATTCGACTGTAATTTTCTCATCCTTCGTAAGAAGCTCTCTCATTTCTTCTATTGTCATATATAAACCAGCTCCTTCCAAATTTCGTTATTTGTAATCTATCTGTTATTGATTCATAGCCATAATAATCTGCGTTATTTATATAAAACAATTTCTCCTTTTAAAATATCCGCTGCGTTCTTTGATGTAATCTCATAGTCAATCTTAATTTCTGATTCATCTATGTTTTTCAAAATTTAGGACATTTATGGTTTCCTTTAGGATATCTATTTCCATCTGCATGTCGAGCATCTGGGCTTTAATAGCATCCAAATCCTCGACAGATGATATATCTGAAGGAATATGTGGTGTATCGGCCTTGGGCTTTTTCATAGATGGGATAAATCCTTTCTTTTGATAATCCCTTAGCCATTTATAAATAAGCGATGGGGAATATCCAATATCTTCTGCTACTGATTTTACAGATTCCCCTCCAATTGAGCAACGCTCAATGGTGTTTCTTTTTAGCTCCCAAGGTGCCTGTTTCCAATGCTTCTGTATGGGTGTGTCATAGTATCCTGGATACTTGTCTCGCCAATGATATAGCATAGGATTAGATGGATATTCCAACAATTCGCTCACCTTATTGGGGGATCCAGTTGTTTTAAGCAAAAGCAAAGCGGTTTTCATTTGATCTATTGTGTACTTCATACCCTATTCGGTGCAATACAGTCCAACTTTTTGTCCGCAGGCCCAAGATATGATTTTCCACATCTTCGCATACCTGTTA
The DNA here is from genome assembly GCA_029100405.1 of Lachnospiraceae bacterium. Taxonomy (GTDB): domain Bacteria; phylum Bacillota; class Clostridia; order Lachnospirales; family Lachnospiraceae; genus Lachnocurva. The sequence goes on from JAQXPG010000034.1 coordinate 1,925, forward strand.
TAACCTTAATTAGTCCGTTATGCTTCTTTGAAATAAGCTTATTCAAATATCTATCTCTGCGTATTTCCATATTGTTCCACCTCATTACTTATTGAACAAAAATGCGGAATCCGCATTTTTGTTCAATACAGATTCTTCTGCAAAAGAAAAACAAGTGAGGGGCTTTTGTTTACCTCTCACTTGTCTATGATAATAATGGCACCGTTAAATGCTTGTTCCAATGTCCTTCCATGTATTCCCCCTCAAATTCGATATTTGAAATCTTTTCAAAATCATGCGTATTTCCAGCTCAAAAATAGCCTTTCTCAGGCCCAAAAATTCGATATATGAAATCTGTTGAAAATCATGCTATGAAACTGCCTGAAAAACACGCATGATTCTCAATAAATTTCATATATCGAATATTTAACACGAAACCAGGCCTTCTGACCACGAAGAATGCGCATAATTCTCAACAAATTTCATATGTCGAATATTTAACACGAAACCAGGCTTTCTGACCGTTTTCGCGACCTGCAGTTTCATTCCGGCCACCGGCCGGCTCGCCTGCCTCAAATCATAAAAGTATATAAAAAACCGCCCCGGTAAACTACCGGGGCGGTACTTGTAATTCGATCGATTATTTGCTCTGCTTCAGAACAGCCTGTGCTGCTGCAAGACGAGCGATCGGAACTCTGAACGGAGAGCAGGATACATAGTCAAGACCGATTGCGTTGCAGAACTCAACGGAAGAAGGATCTCCACCGTGCTCACCGCAGATACCGATGTGCATATCCGGACGAGTCTTGTGTCCAAGTTCTACAGCCATCTTCATCAGCTTGCCGACACCATCCTGATCCAGCTTTGCGAACGGATCGTTCTCAAGGATCTTGTTGTCATAGTAAGCATTCAGGAACTTACCTGCATCATCACGAGAGAATCCGAAGGTCATCTGAGTCAGATCGTTGGTACCGAAGCAGAAGAACTCTGCATCCTTAGCGATCTCATCAGCGGTCAGAGCTGCTCTCGGGATCTCGATCATGGTACCAACCTTATAAGAAAGGTCTACACCAGCTGCCTTGATCTCAGCATCTGCAGTCTTAACGATGATGGACTTAACGAACTTCAGTTCCTTCTCAATACCTACCAGAGGTACTTCGATCTCAGGAACGATGGTCCAGTCGCTGTGCTTCTTCTGAACATTGATTGCTGCACGGATAACAGCCTTGGTCTGCATTACAGCGATTTCCGGATAGGTGATCGGAAGACGGCATCCTCTGTGGCCCATCATAGGGTTAGCCTCTACGAGACCGGCGATGACAGCCTTAACCTGCTCCGGAGTCTTACCGGTATCAGCGCAAACCTTTGCGATATCTTCTTCAGTCTTAGGAACGAACTCATGAAGAGGCGGATCCAGGAAACGAATGGTGACAGGATCACCTTCCATTGCCTCGAAGAGCTGTTCGAAATCACCCTGCTGCAGAGGAAGGATCTTATCGAGAGCCTTTTCACGATCTTCCTTGGTATCGGCAACGATCATCTCACGAATAGCGTTGATACGATCACCTGCGAAGAACATATGCTCGGTACGGCAAAGGCCGATACCTTCTGCGCCAAGCTCTCTTGCCTTCTTAGCATCTGTAGGAGTATCTGCATTGGTACGAACCTTCATGGTACGGATCTCATCTGCCCACTTCATGATGGTTGCGAAATCCTCATCCTCGATCGCACCTTCCTGTACAGGAAGAGCTCCATCATAGATGTTACCGGTAGAACCGTCGAAGGAGATGACATCACCTTCCTTGTAGGTATGTCCGCCAAGAGTGAAGCTTGTTTCATCTTCAGAGAATACGATGTCGGAGCATCCTGCTACGCAGCAAGCACCCATACCACGGGCAACAACGGCTGCATGGCTGGTCATACCGCCACGAGCGGTCAGGATACCCTGAGCTGCCTTCATACCTTCGATATCTTCCGGAGAGGTCTCACGACGAACGAGAACGACCTTCTCACCCTTTGCAGCCTGAGCCTTTGCTTCTTCTGCAGTGAAGACGATCTTACCGCATGCAGCACCAGGAGCTGCAGGAAGTCCCTTACCGATCTGAGTTGCGTTCTTAACAACATCCTTGGAGAAGGAACCGTGAAGCAGAGTATCCAGGTTACGAGGCTCTACAGAGAGAACAGCCTGCTTCTTATCGATCAGGCCTTCATTTACCATGTCATGAGCGATCTTCAGAGCAGCCTTAGCGGTTCTCTTACCGTTACGGCACTGCAGCATGTAAAGCTTACCATGCTCGATGGTGAACTCCATATCCTGCATGTCTCTGTAGTGATCTTCCAGCTTATTGGAGATCTCAAGGAGCTGCTCATAGATATGAGGCAGAGTCTTCTTGATCTCTTCGATCTTCATAGGAGTACGAGCTCCGGATACAACGTCCTCGCCCTGTGCATTCATCAGGATCTCTGCATAGAACTTGTTTTCACCGGTTGCAGGATCACGGGAGAATGCAACACCGGAACCGGAATCATCACCCATGTTACCGAATACCATCTCTACGATGTTAACAGCAGTACCCCAGGAATAAGGGATATCGTTGTCACGACGGTATACATTGGCACGAGGGTTGTCCCAGCTTCTGAATACGGCCTTAACTGCCTCAAAGAGCTGTTCCTTCGGATCGGTCGGGAAGTCCTTGCCGATCTTTTCCTTGTACATAACCTTGAACTGCTCAGCCAGATCCTGAAGATCCTCAGTGGTCAGCTCAACGTCCTGAGTAACACCTCTCTCAGCCTTCTTCTTGTCGATGATCTTCTCGAACTCGCTCTTGGAAACTTCCATAACGACATCGGAGAACATCTGGATGAATCTTCTGTAGCAGTCCCAAGCCCATCTGGGGTTGCCGGACTTCTTTGCTACAGCCTCAACAACATCTTCGTTCAGACCAAGGTTCAGGATGGTGTCCATCATACCAGGCATAGAAGCACGTGCACCGGAACGAACGGAAACAAGAAGCGGGTTCTCTTTATCGCCGAACTTCTTGCCGGTCTCTTCCTCAATCTTCTTCATGTACTCAACGATCTGACCTTCGATCTCGTCATTGATCTGACGGCCGTCCTCATAGTACTGTGTGCAGGCTTCGGTAGTGATAACGAAACCAGCAGGTACCGGAAGACCAATGTTAGTCATCTCGCAGAGGTTTGCACCTTTGCCGCCAAGGAGCTCACGCATGTCCTTGTTACCTTCGCTGAAAAGGTAGACCCACTTTTTTGCCATTACTCTTTTCCTCCTAGAAAAAATTTAATTGTTACTGAAATTGATGGATGCCATGGAAATGTACCCAGGCAACCTTAATAATTTTACCATACTTTGCCAACGATTCAACTATAATTTCCATGGCAATTTCCTGCTTTTTCTATTCTCTCTATCCTTCCCTATTCTCTCTATCCTTTTCCATGCACTCTATTCTTCCATTCTCTCCCTCGTCAGATTCCGAACCCACTTTTCTTTTTTCATACGGACCATGACCCAGGGAAGTTTCCCGACCTCATCCAGACAGGTACAGAAATAGACAAAAAGAACCGGCCAATGGAAAACAAAGGCTCCGAGCAAGGCCGCAGGAATAGCAAAGCACCACATCATGACAATCAGGGAATAGAGATCGAATTTCGTATCTCCGCCGCCGTCCAGAATACCGTTGATCGTAACCGTATTCACACAGCGCCCAATCATATAGACCGACAGGATCAGCATCATGCCGAAGAGATAGCCATGTGCCTTTGGTCTAAGTTTCATAGCATTTAACATCAGGGGCGTCACCAGGAGGACGATGCCCATGGAAAAGAAACCGATGACCCAGGAAATGTTTCTGAGGCGATAGCCATAGGTCCTGGCCCGGTCCAGTTCGCCCGCACCCAGCTCATTTCCGATCATGATTGCGGCTGCTGCCCCGATACCGTTGCAGAGACAGCAAACCAGGTCACGAACAACTGCAGCTGCAGAATTGGCTGCGGCCGCATCCGTCCCCATATGACCGAGGATGGCTGTATATGAGGTGAAGCCAATGCCCCACAAAAGAGATGCTCCCAGGATCGGAAGAGAAAGCCTGATGAAATCGCCGGTCAAAAGACGGTTTCGGCGAAAGGCATTTCTTAAAAAAGGATGCAGATAACCGGGCCGATAGGACAGAAAAAGGCAAAGCAGGATCTGGATCAAACCGGAAAGCGTCGTCGCAAGAGCTGCGCCCTTTGCCCCCATGGCCGGTGCTCCCAGGTATCCGAAAATGAAGACCGAATTCAAGACGATGTTCAAAAGGACCGTCAGGAAAGAAACAAAGGCTCCGGCTGCTGCATGGTCTGAGATTCGAAACATGCTTAAATAGAGCTGGCTGAATCCGACAAGGAGATAAGAGACAGCGGCGACCCGAAGATAGTCGCAGCCGATCCGGTTCAGACCCGGGTCATTGGTAAAAAAAGCCATCAGATATTGCGGAAGGAAGAAACAGATCAGGAAAAAAAGAATGTCAATGATCAGAGTCAACCGTAAGCTGATATGGAAAATGTCATCCAGAGATTTCCTGTCCCCTTTTCCCCAGTACTGAGCGCCCAGAATGCTCGCCGGTCCCGTCACAGCCGCCGTGAACATGGACAGAATAAACTGAACCTGAGAGGCCAGAGAAACCGCTGCCATGGAATCCTGGTTCAGCCGTCCCAGCATAAAAGCATCTGCCGCAGCCACCATGGCAGCCAGAAGGCTCTGTAAACCGATTGGAAGACTAAGTTCCCATAGTTTTCTAAAGAATACCGGGTCCCCAAGGACCTTTTCTTTCCATTTCATAGTACCCCCCATAAGGCGTCATTTATAAAAAAGCGGATTGCAGCAGGTGATACTGCAATCCACTTTTTATTCTATATAGCTCCATACAAGTATTTCTTGTTCAGGCTAAATAAAACGTAAAATACCAATACAAATGTTCTCTGTCATATGCTTACTTACAGAGCTGTTCAATCGCTTCTGCAAAGACCTTTGTTGCGATCAAAAGATTCTCAATATCCATAAATTCATCTGCCCCATGCATATGGGTATCCACATCCGGAAGAACGGCTCCGAAAGCGACACCGTTTTTCAGATCATGAACATAGGTGCCACCACCGATGGCAAGGGCTTTCCCTTCCAGACCGGTCACATCGCTATATGCCTTGAGAAGGGTCTGCACGAAGGGGCTGTCGGCGCTTACGGCATGCGGCAGGACCATTCCCGGTGTCGACCAGTCGAAACCGGCCTTTTCAGCCATAGCCTCTGCCACCTTGACACAATTCTCTTCTCCAGCGCACAGAGGGGTCCGGGCATCAAAGGAGAAGGACATCTCGTCTCTTGTGACATGATAGAGGTCCAGAGTGCAGGTCACTGCGCCGGATGCTTCATCCGACATGGCAATGCCGATTCCAGAGCCATCCGTCACTCCATAAGGGAAGAGAACTTCTACCTCTTTCAAAAGCTTTGTCTCTTCACAACTTGCAAGCGGAAGACGGTTTGCCAGAAGAACTCCGGCAAGACCTGCATTTTTCCCGAGTTCCGGAGTCGATGCGTGGGCGGATTCTCCGATGATGGTGATGGTCTCTGTTTTGGCATCCACTTCACAGGAAACCTGGCAATCCTTCTCTACGGAAGCAATGGCCGCCTTGACCTCTTCTGCATCAAAATCGAGGCCCGAAAAGACAAGCTTTGCCTTCTGGGGAACCGCATTCAAGGCGATACCGGCATCCAGAGAGACCAGGGCCGGCTT
>JAQXPG010000035.1 GCA_029100405.1 Lachnospiraceae bacterium
TTCTGGCAGATATAATCATGGACCGCCCGGACCTTGTCGGTGGTCGAACCGTCGCTGGCGCCTGCCGCGGCCAGAATCTGATCCCCGACCTCCCGGAAGTAATCCTGCGACTCAGCCCGCTTGGCATCCGGATCGGTCGGCAGCCCCCGATTGGCATTCGAGAAGTCCATGAACTGGTAGCCCTGGCTGGTCTGGATGATGGGCGGAACGGTGATGAGCTCGCTTGCCCCGGAAATATAGACCAGATACTGATTCATCAGGATGCCGGAGTCGGAGAGAGGCATGGCATTGTGCCCCTCACCTACCGTGATGGTCCCGTTGACCGCTTCGGAAGACGTATGAATCTCCGCCTTGGCAGCCGCCTGAGAGGATCCGCTCACAGATGTAACCGTAAGCGTATTCCCGGACAGGGCGAGAGTGGCTTCCCCGGAAGAACCGGAAGACGCTTTCACAGTCGTCTCCGTCTTCCCGCTCAGATAATTGGTCAGGTCATAGTCCGTCTGCATGACCTGGTTTCTCGTGGCGCTCTTCTCCAGCACAAGCTGGCCCAGAGAAGACAGAGATTCCACCGTGTCCCTGGTATTCTTATCCACAAAAAGCTTCTCGGTCAGGCTGGTCCCCGTCTTACTGAGAAGCGTCTGGACGTTCGCCGGCAGAATGGCATAGATCTGCCGCGAAAAATTCGCCAGGCTCCCGTAATGTCCCCGGATCAGAAGGACCAGGGCCAGGATGACCAGGATCGGTGTTAGAATGTGATGCTTTTTTCTTCTCATTCATATCCCTTTCTTTTTATAGGTCAGTATTATATCATAAAACCCAGGTCCGCTAAGTCAGAATCGATCACCAGCCTGTCGGCTGAAATATAGACCGAACCCGTCGCAGCGCCCGACTGCATCCGTTGCAGCGCCCCGACCGCATCCGTTGCAGCGCCCCGCATTTTACAAAATTCTAAAAAAACGGTTGACACTAACCGGTGCTTTTAGTATTATAAATTTCGGCTGTTGATTCAAAACATTTACAGCACATGGAATCTTAGCTCAGCTGGGAGAGCATCTGCCTTACAAGCAGAGGGTCATAGGTTCGAGCCCTATAGGTTCCACTGGTCAAGATTCGTCATTCCATGACAAATCTTGACATTTGGCGAAGTAGCTCAGCTGGCTAGAGCACGCGGTTCATACCCGCGGTGTCGAGAGTTCAAGTCTCCCCTTCGCTACTCGCAGATTTATCTGCACTGTATATTGAAAATTCAATACTCCAAATCAAAAATGGGATCTTAGCTCAGCTGGGAGAGCATCTGCCTTACAAGCAGAGGGTCATAGGTTCGAGCCCTATAGGTCCCATTCTTTATGTTCAGGATAGATAAGCACTGCAGCTTTGAACTGAGAAGTTCATAAGCCCTAGGGCAGTAGAGCTCTGCAGCATCTATTTCAGAGATGCCTCTGCATCTGCAATCTTATCCGACATAGAGAATCATATGGCGAAGTAGCTCAGCTGGCTAGAGCACGCGGTTCATACCCGCGGTGTCGAGAGTTCAAGTCTCCCCTTCGCTACGCAAGACATCATTCCGGAAGGGTGGTGTCTTTTTTTTATTACCAAAAGATGCTAATATATAAAAATAGTAAGACCAGGTTTTGATATAGGAAATTTTCTTCAAAAACCCATATTCTGGCCATGAAGATTTCTCGCCCGCAAGCCGGAATTACCGGCCGACAGCCGGCGAACCATAACAATATTGAACCCTAACAATAATCTATAACGACATAATAGATACTGCCTTATCAAAATAAAGGAATCAGAGGAAACCATATGAAGAACAAGAGATTAGGCGAGATGCTGATGGACGCCGGCATCCTCCGTCAGGATGAGCTGGACCGTGCACTCCAGGACCAGAAGGCCACCGGCAAGCGGCTGGGCCAGGTCCTGATCGATAACCACTACATCACAGAAGAGGATCTGGTCACGACACTGAAGAACCAGCTCGGTATCGAATTCGAGGACCTGAACACCACCGAATTCGATCCGAAAGTCGCAAAGCTGGTCCCCAAGGCCGTCGCAGTCAAGAACCGGGTCGTACCCCTTCGCCTGAACGGCGACAAGCTGGTCCTCGCCATGGAAGACCCCATGAACTTCAACGCGACCGAGGAAGTGCGTAAGATCACCCACCGCCGGATCATTCCGGTCATCGCCTATTCCTCTGCCATCACCCGTGCCCTGACCGCCCTCTACGAGAACGAGGGCGCCAACATCGCCATCCAGCAGATGCAGGAAGAGCGGAATGTCACTCTGGGCGATCTTGCCCAGCAGACCGAGGCCAACGATGCGGACCTCAACGCCCCGACCGTAAAGCTCGTCAATTCCATCCTCGAGCGAGGCGTTGGCGACCGGGCATCCGATATCCATATCGAGCCCCGTTCCGGTAATATGGTCGTCCGCATCCGTGTCGACGGCCAGATGGAAGAGATCCTGACCATCCCCAAGGACCTCCAGAACGCCGTCATTTCCCGACTCAAGGTCATGTCGGACATGAATATCACCGAGCACCGGATTCCCCAGGACGGCCGTGCCGTCTACCGGTCCAATAATGGGGAAAAGGTAGACCTCCGTCTCAGTTCCCTGCCGACGATTTACGGAGAGAAGATCGTCATTCGAATCCTCTGGCGTGATGAAAGCAGACTGAATCGGGAAGGCATCGGTATTACAAAGAAAGATAATGCAAAATTCGACCGAATCCTGAAGAACTCCTCCGGCATGATCCTCATCGTCGGACCTACCGGATCCCGTAAGACCTCGACCCTCTATACCAGGATCAATGAACTGAACCGGCCGGAAGACAACATGATTTCCCTGGAAGACCCGGTCGAGTTCCAGATGGACGGCGTCACTCAGGTCGCTATCAATGAAAAAGTCGGCCTGACCTTCGCCTCGGCCCTTCGTGCCTGCCTGCGGCAGGACCCCGATATCATCTGTGTCGGAGAGATCCGAGACGGCGAGACCGCTGAGATTGCCCTTCGGGCCGCTATGACCGGACATCTGGTCCTGTCCACCATCCATACCGAGGACGCGGTATCCGCAATCGACCGTCTGAAAGACCTGGGCATGGAGCCTTATCTGATCGCCGGCTCCATTCGAGGCATTATTTCCCAGCGCCTGGTTCGGACGATTTGTCCCAATTGCCGCGAAAAGATCCAGCCGGATCCATATCTCGTGGACCTGGCAGGGATCAAGCATCCGGAGACCATGCATTTCTATAAAGGGGCAGGCTGCCCTCAGTGTAACAAGGGTTACCGCGGTCGAATCGGTGTTTTCGAGATCCTGACCATGGATTCCGACATCCGGGACGCCATCGCATCCGGAGCCAATGGCACCGAACTTCGGAAAAAGATCACAGCTGCCGGCGACTTTACCTCCATGATGACCAATGCCATCGGACTGGTAAATGAAGGCCGAACCACACTGGATGAAGTCATCCGAACCGTAGCAACCATTGATTAATGTAATAATGTAATAAAGACAGGTGGATCAGACGATATGAAATCAATCGAAGAACTCATCCGCACAGGAAAAGCCGCCGGCGCAAGCGACGTCCACATTGCGGCCAATGTCCCGGTCAAGTACCGGATCGATGGCCAGCTGACCAATCTGGATCCCGATATCATAAGCCCCGACGACTGCGAAAACTATGCAAAAGAACTGTCCGGAAGAAATTATGACAAGATCAAGGACATTGGCGAGTGGGACGGATCCGATACGATAGCAGGAGAGCGGATCCGTATCAACGCCTTCCGCGCAGCCGGCCATGTCTCCCTGGCTCTTCGAATCCTGGCTGACCATATCCCGGAGCTTGACAGCCTGGGACTTCCGCCCGTAGTCAGTAAATTCTCAGCTTGGGAAAAGGGCATTGTCTTAGTCACCGGCGAGACCGGATCCGGTAAGTCCACAACCCTTGCTGCGATTTTAAACCAGATCAACCACAGCAGGAGAGAGCATATCATTACTCTCGAAGACCCGATCGAGTATGTCTACCAGCCCGACCTCTGTCTCATCAATCAGCGAGAAATCGGCACAGACACCGAGAGTTACGCCAACGGTCTCCGCGCCATCCTCCGGGAAGATCCGGATGTTATCCTGATTGGCGAGATGCGGGATACCGAGACCATGGAAACGGCCATGACCGCAGCTGAAACCGGCCATCTTGTTTTCGCAACGCTCCATACCAATTCCGCCGTCGACTCGGTCGACCGAATCGTCGGCTCCTTCCCGGCAGACAAGCAGCCCCAGATCAGGATGCAGCTTTCGACCACCTTAAAAGCAGTCCTTTCCCAGCAGCTTCTTGTCAAAAAGGGCGGCAAAGGCCGTGTCTGCGCCTGCGAAGCCATGATCGTAAACCAGGCCATCAAGAACCAGATCCGCGAAGGCAACACTCCGCAGATGCAGTCCTCCCTCCTGTCATCCGCCGACATCGGAAGCCTGACCATGGATAACTGTCTGATCAACCAGGTAAGACAAAATCTGATCGATCCGGAGACCGCCATTGCCGCAGCCTTTGATCCGGATTTTGTTGAGAGAAATGTAGGCCATCCCGTTACTTCGCATGTCATGCCTCAAACATCCGTGAAGAGGAGATTTATATGAATACTTACCGCTACACCGGTCTGTCCGAAGGCGGAGCCAAAATCTCAGGCGTTATAGATGCCGTCGACGAATTCGCTGCCGTAAGTCAGATCAAACCCACCTGTCCGGTCATTACAAGTATCCGGGAAGTGAAGGAAGCCAGCGGACCCTTCGCCTTCCTCTTTACTGATATCGGCGGAAAGAAAATGAACCAGAAAGCACTGGCTGTCATGTGCTCTCAGTTCTCCATTATCTTATCCTCCGGTGTCCCCATTGACGATGCCATGCGGCTGGTTTCCACTCAGACCGAGGACAAAGTCTTGAAGAAGATTCTGATGCGGTCTGCGGAAGACATCAGCCATGGAAGCTCCGTCGCCGATGCCTTTGTGAAAAACGGTGCCAATCTGCCCCAGCTCTTTATCGAGACCGTCCGGGCAGGCGAAGTCTCCGGTACCCTGGTCCATTCCTTTCAGACCATGGCAGAATACTATGAGAAAGCCTATAAGATGCGGCAGAAGATCCGGACCACCATGACCTATCCAATCTTCGTACTGATCATCGCCGTTGTTGTACTGATCATTGTGATTGGATTCGTTATGCCGACCTTCACCCGGATCTTCGAAGGCTTGAATGCAAACCTTCCTGCGCCGACCGTTTTTTTGATCAATGTTTCCCACTTCTTTGCCAAATGGTGGTGGGTCATTGCAGCTGTGATCGCAGGACTTCTGCTTGTCCTACATTTCTGGAAGAAATCAGAGAGCGGGAAAGAGAAGTGGGCACAGTTCGTCCTCCATGCGCCGGGCATCGGGAAAATCAATAATCTCCAGGCCTGTACGGAATTCTCGTCGACCATGTCAGCCCTTTTGAGCTCCGGCATGAGCGTGGCGGATTCGCTGGAAATCACTTCAAAATGCATGACCAATGAGTACCATAAGAGGAATGTATTCAGCATGGTCGAATTGATCCGGACCGGACACACCCTGGGTGAAGTCATGAAAAG
>JAQXPG010000036.1 GCA_029100405.1 Lachnospiraceae bacterium
GAAGGATCCATAGAAAAAGAATGCAGAAAAAGATGCCAAATGACATGGTCAAAAGACTCACCCGGTTCACCGGTTTCTTCTCACTTCTTCTCCGCCTTCTTCTGTTACTCATACATCTGTCCTTCTTCCGCTTACATTCTAAGATTTGAATGTCAGGTGACATTCAATCATGGTTTCCCCTGACCGCTTTTTGCCCGACCCAATTCCGGTCTTGTCAGGTTTGCCTTCGTTTCTCAATCAATCAGGCCCTGGCGCCATATTCCTTATAATAATTGTCGATCCTGGCCTTCTCTTCCTCACCGATATAGATCTTACCCTGATAAGGCTTCCGGTAGAGTGTTTCTACCACATCTTCCATCGTTACGATCGATGCGGTCTTCATCTGATAGGTCTCTCCGATCTCCGTCAGTGCACTCTTGTCTCCCTGGCCCCGCTCCATACGATCCACGGAAACAACAAGCCCAACGACATCGACTTTGCCCTGTGCCTTTAAGATCGGCATGGTCTCCTTGATGGAAGTACCGGCAGTTGTCACATCTTCAATGATCAGAACCCGGTCCCCATCCTGAATGGGTCCGCCCAGGAGAATACCCTTCTCGCCGTGATCCTTGGCTTCCTTCCGGTTACTGCAATAACGGACATCCACGCCATAGAGGTCATGCAGGGCGATGCTTGCTGCAACGGAAAGGGGGATGCCTTTATAAGCCGGTCCGAAAAGAACATCGAAATCTGTGCCGAACTGATTATAAATGGTTCTGGCATAGTATTCACCCAGCTTTTTCAACTGCATGCCGGTCCGATAGAAGCCGGTATTCACAAAGAAGGGGGTCTTTCGACCGCTTTTTGTGATGAAGTCACCGAACTTCAAGACCTGGCAATCGATCATAAAATGTATAAATTCCTTCTGATAGTCTTCCATTGTTTTTGTCCTTTCCCTTCCTTATATCAGCTATGTACGGCTCCGATGATATCACTGACCTTTTCAATTGCATGCCGGTTCAGATAATCATCGATGCCATCGATTATATGTATGCTTGCTAAAGGATCCATGAAATTGGCTGTACCGACCGAAACCGCGCAAGCCCCGGCCAGAAGCATTTCCACCGCATCCTGCCAGGTCGTATTTCCTCCCATACCGATGATTGGAATGGAAACCGCCTTGGCGCATTCATAAACCATGCGGACGGCAACCGGATGAACGGCCGGCCCGCTCATGCCTCCGGTCTTATTGGCCAGAAGAAAGCGCTGCTTTTCCACATCGATCTTCATGCCTGTAATGGTATTAATAAGAGAAACAGCATCCGCGCCGCCTGCCTCTGCCGCCCTTGCGATCTCTGCGATTGAAGTGACATTGGGAGAAAGCTTCATAATAACCGGCTGTTTTGCATGTTTTTTGATAAGGGATGTGATATGCTCCACACCCTTCGGATCCGTACCGAAGGCGATGCCGCCTTCTTTCACATTGGGGCAGGAGATATTGATTTCCAGAAGATCTACTGCCTGATCAAAAAGCCGATCCACAACATTGAGATATTCTTCTTCACTGTGGCCGCAGACATTGACAATGACCTTGGTATCATATTGCTTCAGGAAGGGTAGATCCCTCTCCAGAAATGTATCGATGCCGGGATTCTGCAGGCCGATGGCATTGAGCATACCGGACGGCACCTCTGCCACCCGCGGCGTCGGATTTCCGGGCCAGGGCTGATCGGCAACACCCTTGGTCACCACGGCACCCAGCCGGTTCAAGTCTATGAATTCACTGTATTCCATGCCGGAGCCGAAGGTACCGGATGCAGTCATGACCGGGTTCTTCAATGTCACTCCGCAAAGCTCTGTCCTAAGATCTGCCATCAGATGTCCACCTCCCTCGCATCGAAGACCGGTCCGTCCGTGCAGACCCTCTTGTTTTTCACCTTGGAATGGGAATCGACTTCCACAGACTTCGTCACACAGCCCAGGCAGGCACCGACACCGCAGGCCATCCGCTCTTCCAAAGACAGGTAACAGCGGATCCCCTCAGCCTCGGCAAAAGCCTTGACACCCCGAAGCATAGGAAGAGGGCCGCATGCATAGATCGTGTCCACATCTTTCCCGCTGATGCCATGCTCCCGAATACAATCAATCACCGTTCCATGGGTCCCGGCAGATCCGTCATCCGTGGAAATATAAACCGAAGCCAAATGTTCAAATTCATCCAGAAGAAAGCTGTCTTTCGATCGATAGCCTAAAACGGCGGTAAGGTCTTTATTGCCCCGGACGGAAAGCTCTTTGGTAAGTTCCAGTAAGGGCGGAATGCCGATACCGCCGCCAATCATCAGGGCCCGGCCGTCAAAAACAGGATAGCCATTGCCCAAGGGAGCCATGATGCGAACCGCATCGTTTGCCTTTAAGACAGACAATTGCCAGGTCCCCTCCCCTGCGATCCGGTAAACACAACGCATGGCATGCCTTTCCCGGTCGATCTCACAGATACTGATGGGACGGGGCAGGATCCGGGAAGGATCTGCCAGATAGAAGTCGATAAACTGACCGGGGCGGGCATTGTCCGAAAGATCCGTCTCGATCCAGAGACTGAAGATTCCTTCTTTCTCATTCAATACTTCCTGTGATAATACCCTGGCCCATGCCATGGCCTTTTTTTCTCCCATTTCTGCCTCCAGACTTAGCATTCACAGATTCTTAAAGTAAGGATTCATCGTGATTTCTTACGAAAGTCAGGAATTCAAAGCGACATCCAGTGCTTCTTCGATATCCGCCTTCATGTCAAGAACTGCCTGGCGGGAGGCGTCCGCATAATGGTCCGGTCCGAATTTCTCATAGGCCGGATTCTGATATGCTGCAATAATGCCGCGGGAACTGTTGATAATGGCGCCGAGACCGTCCGGATTGAAGAAATGAACCAGGTCTTTTCCCTTACCTCCCTGGGCGCCGTAGCCGGGAACCAAAATGTAGGAATGTGGCAGATCCTGGCGAAGCTGTTTTCCCACAGCCGGATATGTCGCTCCAATCACGGCTCCGACCTCACTGTAATTACCGTCCATGCAATCCTTGCCCCATTCATAGACCTTATCCGCAACATGCTCATAAAGGGGTTTGCCGGAAACCAGCCGGTCCTGAAGCTCACCGGAGGAGGGATTGGAAGTCTTTACGAGAACGAAGATTCCTTTGGAATCCTCCCGGCAGATATCGACAAAGGGCTTGACGCCATCCGTTCCGAGATAGGGATTAACGGTAGCAAAATCCTCAGCAAAGGGTTCATAGGTCTTGCTTCCGACCTGAATCTTTCCCAGATGGGCAATGGCATAAGACTCAGAAGTCGAACCGATATCACCACGCTTGACATCACCAATCACGAGAAGCCCTTTGGAATGGCAATAGTCTACGGTTTTCTTAAAAGCCATAAGCCCCGGAATACCAAACTGCTCATACATAGCGATCTGGGGCTTCACCGCCGGAACCAGATCAAAAACCGCATCCACGATGCCCCGGTTAAAACGGAAGATGGCATCTGCAGCCCCTTCCAGGGTTTCCCCGTAGGCTGTATAGGATTTCTGCAGCATATCTTTTGGAATATAGGAGAGTTTCGGATCGAGTCCGACAACGATCGGTGCATTTTTTGCCTGAATCTCTTTGATCAACTTCTGAATCATAACTTTCTCCTTTTCTTCTGCTTCTTATTTCAAGTGCCTGGTCGGATCCGTCACGGTTTTCACCTTATCGGGTCTCTAAGAATTGATACTCCCTGGTCATATCCGGGTCTTCGGGATAGTCCTTGATAAAGGATTCGCACTGCTTCTTGGCTTTATGAAAATCACCTGTATATTCCAAAGCGATGATCTCATTCTTGCGAAGGGCCCTGTCCATTTCGCTATCCTTCATTTTAAGGCCCTTTTGGAAAGACTTCAAAGCATCTCCATATTTCTCTTCCGTCATTTGAAGTTCCCCGATCGCATTTAAGGACTTGGCTGTTTCCTTCTCGCTCTTCTGATAAGAAGCGATCTCTGCCTCCGCTTTTTCTTTTTCATTCGATGCCAGATAAGCACGGGCCAGATCGATCCTGGCTTCCGGGAGATCCTTGTCCAGGGCTCTCTTATAATAACGGATGGCATTCTTGTAATCCTTTCGGATCTCCATTGCCTGACCCTTCGCCTGCAGTACCTCTTTATCCTTGTCAGGAAGATCCAGAAGGAGATCCAGGAAAGAGTCCGCCTCCTTCTCATGTCCGGCATTGGCCAGGCAATGATAGATCCGGAGATATCTCTCACTATCGGACTTATCCAGAGACAGGGACTTCTGAAAATCCGCCATGGCCTTCGTCGTCTCCCCCTCTTTCAGATAAGCTGCAGCTCTCAGATAATAGGCATCCGCGCTTTCCTTGTAATCAATGATACTGGTATAAGTTTTCATCGAATCCTTATTCTGACCGGCAAGGGTCTGGGCACAAGCCTTGTAATAATTGATATCAATGACCTCCGAAGTGATCCGGGTCCCCGACTTCTTCAAGGCCTTGTTGAAATCACTGACAGCCTCTTTATAATGTCCCTGATCCATAGCAGAAATACCGGCCTTCTTATAGGAAGACTGGGCTTTTACATCTGCCCCGCAGGCAATAAGAAGTAAGGATGCCGAAGCAAGAAGTAGGAGAGCTGATTTTTGTAAAAAAGGATGGTTCCACATATTTTTCTTCATGTCCTGATATTGGAATATTAATATCTCAATGCATACCTGTTTATAGTAGCATATTCCCTGCCACTTTGGGCGTCTTTTATTCGATTTTCACAGCTTTCGGAAAACGAATACGAACCTTTTCAATTCTCTGGTGGCCGGTTGCCACAACACGAAGGAGGATTCCCTCCTTGGTGACATAGGTTTCCCCTACTTCAGGCACATGATCAAAAAGCCCGGTCAGATATCCACCCAGGGTGTCATAGTCATCGGATTCGAAATTTAAAGGCAGGACTTTACAGAGATCTTCGAGATTCATGGAAGCCTGCACCAGAAATTCCCGGTCGGAAAGAACCACAATATCATCCTCTTCATCGGAATCATATTCATCCCGGATCTCTCCCACCAGCTCCTCCAGGAGGTCTTCCATGGTGATAAGGCCTGCAACTGCCCCGTATTCATCCAGGACAATGGCCATGGAGATCGAGTTCTTCCGCATCTCCTGGAAGAGCTCCAGGGTATTCTTCATTTCATAGGTAAAATAGGCATCCCTCAAATAGTCCCGGATATGGAAGTCTCCCTCTTTTTTCAAAAGGAGATCCTTCACATTGATGATTCCGATGATGTGATCCTTGTCTCCCTCGTAGACCGGCATTCTGGTCAGCATTTCCTCCCGGATCAGATCCATCAGTTTGTCATAGGACCAGTTGACATTGACCATGGTGACATCGATCCGGGGAATCATGACTTCTTTGGCAGTGGCATCCGAGAAATCAAAGAGGTTATGAATGTACTTCTGCTCATTGGTCAGGATCACGCCCTCTTCCTTACTCTCATCCACGATCGTTCGCAGTTCTTCTTCTGTCATTTTCTGATCATCGCCGGAATTATTTCCATCGATCAGCCGTAAAATGGCACCGGAGATATGATTGATCACAAAGATCAAAGGCGTAAGAATGGTCATGAGATACCAGATGATGCCGGCATAGCGGAGAGACAGGTTGACATTATTGGCCTGAGCTCTGTTTTTCGGTGTGATCTCTCCGAAGATCAGAATCAGAAAGGTCAGAATACCGGTTGCGATACCGGCTCCCACGCTTCCCAAAAGTTTCGTAGCGATCGTCGTAGCCAGAGAGGACGCGGAGAGGTTCACGATATTATTTCCGATCAGGATGGCAGAAAGCATCTTATCCTTTTTCTCCAGAACAGCAAGCACTCTTTTGGCCCGGCCGTCCCCCTCTTTGGCCATGGTCTTCATTTTGATCTGGGATACGGTGGTAAGGGCAGTCTCAGATCCGGAGAAGAAAGCGGACATGGCTAATAAGATCAGCATGATAATAAAGCGGAGGATCAATGCAGATGACATTTATTTTCCTTTCCTGCCATAGAGATAAGTGGCGAAATAAATAAAGGCAGCCAGAATGACGATCATAGGACCGGTCGCAACATTAGTATAGTAGCTTATGAAAAGGCCTGCCACGCCTGAAAATACTGCAAAGATAATGCTGTAAAGATGATATTCTCTCATGTTTCCGGAGATATTGGCGGAAGATGCCGCCGGGATGATCATAAGAGCGCTGATCAAAAGGATGCCGATCCAGCGGATGGAAAGCATGACAACGACAGCGATCAGAATCGAAAAGATGTCTTCTATCAGCTTGACCTGAATATTGGCAGACCTCGCCAGGGTGGCATGAATACTGATGGCATTCAGGCGGTTCACGGCCAGAATCCAGAAAACAATGGTCAGGCAGAGGATCAGAAAGAGCCAGACAACTTCTGATTTCTTAATGGACAGGATATCGCCGATCAGAAGAGCGGAATAATTTGAAAAATTTCCTCCATGGGAGAGAATGGCCAGGCCGATTGCCGTACTGCCACTGGCAAAAACAGAGATAATGGTATCGGTCGAAGAGAGGTTTTTCCTCTGGATCCTTGTCAGGAGGATGGCAAAGAGGATCCCATAGATCACCATGGAAAGAGACGGATCACTGATCCCCAGAAAGAGTCCCAATGCAATGCCGGTCAGGGCAGAATGGCCCAGAGCATCTGAGAAAAAGGCCATTTTCTTTCGAACGACCATAGTTCCGAGGATACCAAGCAGGGGTGTGATCAAGAGTACGGCCGCAAAAGCCAGCCGCATGAACTGATAAGAAAATAAAGAACTCATCTTAAACTTTCCTCCCCTCCGAAAACTTCCCGGAAGGCCTCACTGGAATAGACTTCTGAAGGACTGCCGCTGGCCCTGACGGTCTGATCCAAAAGGACCACTTCATCTGCATATTTCCGGACATAATCCAGGTCATGGGAAATAATGATAATGGCTGCATCATAGTGATTTCTTAAATAGGTCATATTCTTGTAAAAAAGATCCAGACCGTTTTGATCGATACCGGAGACCGGTTCGTCCAGAAGGAGAAGGTCCGGATCATCCATGACTGCCATGGACAGAAGGACTCTCTGCAGCTGGCCGCCCGAAAGCTGGCCCACCGGCTGATCGATCAGTTCTTTGGCCTGGAAGACATCCAGAGCATCCTGAATCTCCCGGTAAAGCCTTTTACTCTTCAAGAAGATCGGAAAACGGCTCTTAAAAGAAGCGATCAAATCATAGACATTCATGGGAGTATTCCGGTCGATATTTAATTTCTGCGGGACATAGCCGATCCGTAGTTTCTTCACCATGCCGGCTTCACGATTCCGAAATTCGACGCTCCCGGTGTGCTTGACTTCATCCAGCATGGCCCGGATCAAAGTAGATTTCCCGGCGCCGTTTTTCCCGATCACAGCCAGCATCTGTCCGCAGTGAACATGCAGATTCACATGAGAAAGGACCACCTGGTCGCCGAATGTCACGCCAAGATCCTTGACTCTGACGCAATGGAGGCCGCAGGGCTTGATCAGCTTTCTTCGATAAGCAGATCCTTTTTTATTTTTCTTTTCGATTTCCAAAGCATTTCTCCTTTTGACAGGCAGGGGATACGATCCGTTAATTCTCGGCGGCGAAAGCGGCTTCGATTTTCTTCAAATTGTCTTCCATGCCGGTCAGATAGCCATCCTTCTCGTATTTTCCCTTGCTCCGGGTCATAGGATCGAGATAGATGACCTGACAATCCGTTTCCTTCTGCATGCTTTCTGCCATCTTCTGTCCATAGGTCTTCTCGGCAAGGATCAGGGGTTTTTTCATGTCTTTCAGGGCTTCCACCGTTTCCTTGCTTTCTCCCGCGCTGACCTGTCGCTCTTCATCGAGATCCAGAGTATAAGCGACCGGGCACCGGATGTCATGACAGAAATAGTAAAATGCCGGATGGAAAATCACTGCGGAAGACAGCTTGCCGGCTGTTTCCTCTTCCTTCAAATAAAGCTGATCCAACTTCTTCTGATAGGTCTCTGCATTTTTCGTATAGAGAGAGGCATTGACCGGATCCGCCTCTGAAAGCCCCTTGGCCATGGTCTCCACCTGCGTTTTCAGCAAAGGAATGCTCATCCAGTAATGAGCATTGGTTTCATCCGTATCCGCGGTATGATCATGATCCTCTTCTTTTTCTCCATCCGAGGCATGGTCATGACCTCCTTCGCCTCCCGCCTCATGGATCAAATCCAGTTCTTCTTCTGTGAAGTCCCTGGACAGATCGATGATCTTAAGCTTAGGATAGCTCTCTGCCACATCCGTTAAGAAATTTTCAATACCGCCGCCGTTCACGAGGAAGACATCCGCCGTAGACAAAAGCTTCATATCCTTCGGTTTCAAGGTATAATCATGCAGACAGCCGGTCTCCGGTTCTGTCAGATTCTCCAAGCGGACATTTGCATGGTCTGTCACGTTCATAGCGGAAATATAGACCGGATAGAAGGAAGTAACAATCGTAAGTTTTTTCCCTGTCGTCCTGTTTTTTTGCTCTGAATTCACAAAAAGTGCAGTCCCCAAGATAGAAACTGCACTCATGGAAAGCAGCAGAACAAATACAAAGAGTCCTGTTCTACGTTTTTTCATTTCAAATCCTTTTCGTTTTCGACAACCTGATCCATAAAGTCATTCAAGGTATCCAAACCTTGTTTTGTCACGGACGAGAAGGGCACAATGATGGCATCACTGCCGAGCCCCAAGACCTCAGAGATCCGGTCCATGTGGGACTCGATCTCTCTCGGTTTTAACTTATCGGATTTCGTTGCAATGATGATCGGATCAAAGCCCAGATAAGTCAGCCAGTCATACATCTTCTGATCATCACTGGAAGGATCATGACGGATATCCACCAGCTGGAAGACATAACGAAGCATATCGGAGCCGGTCAGATAGTTTTGAATCATCACGCCCCAGGCCTCCCGATTGGCCTGGGAATTCTTTGCATAGCCATATCCCGGAAGATCGACCAGATAGAGAACGGAATTCACCTTATAGAAATTCAAAGTCTGGGTCTTTCCGGGCTGCTGAGAGGTCCGGGCCAGTTTCTTCCTCTCCATCAGGCTGTTGATCAGAGAAGATTTTCCCACATTACTGCGGCCGCAGAAAGCAATCTCGGGCAGATGGTTTTTCGGGAGCTTACTGGTGACCCCGCATACGGTTTCCAGTTCTGCATCAATGATCTTCATGGTCAGGCACTCTTCTTATCTTCTGTTTCAGCGTCAGCTTTCTTGTCTTCGATGGCAGGAACTTCTGCTTCATGATCGCTTAAGATCAGATTCCGGTCTACCTTTTCCTTAGTGATCCGGACGTCCTTGACAGCAGGATCCGAAGGAATGTGATACATATCATCCATCATGACGGCTTCCATGATGGCACGGAGGCCTCGGGCACCGGTCTTACGCTGGATGGACTTCTCGGCGATCTCTTTTAAGGCATCGTGGTCAAAGGTCAAATGTACACCATCCATATCGAAGAGGGCCTGATACTGCTTGGTCAGGGAGTTCTTCGGTTCCGTCAGAATGCGGATCATGTCCTCTTCGGTCAACTGATCCAAAGCCACATTGATGGGAACACGGCCGATGAATTCCGGGATCAGACCGAACTTTACAAAATCCTGAGGAAGGGCCTTTCTTAAAATGTCGCCGACTTTCCTGTCTTCCTTGGCCTTGACGGCTGCTCCGAATCCCATTGTTGCTGACTCGGTTCTCTCCTCGATGATCTTATCCAGACCTTCGAAAGCACCGCCGCAGATGAAGAGGATATTGGTGGTATCGATCTGAATCAGTTCCTGCTGGGGATGTTTACGGCCGCCCTGTGGAGGAACGGAAGCAACGGTGCCCTCCAGAATCTTCAGAAGAGCCTGCTGAACACCCTCGCCGGAAACGTCCCGGGTAATCGATACATTCTCAGACTTCT
Organism: Lachnospiraceae bacterium; assembly: GCA_029100405.1. Classification (GTDB taxonomy): domain Bacteria; phylum Bacillota; class Clostridia; order Lachnospirales; family Lachnospiraceae; genus Lachnocurva. The sequence continues at coordinate 9,989 of JAQXPG010000036.1, forward strand.
TTGCGATCTTGTCGATCTCGTCGATATAAATGATTCCGATCTCAGCCCGGCGGATGTCAAAATCTGCCGCCTGGATCAGTTTCAGAAGAATGTTCTCAACATCTTCACCGACATAACCT
>JAQXPG010000037.1 GCA_029100405.1 Lachnospiraceae bacterium
AGCGCCTCGATAGGGCACCCTATGTCTGCAATGGATGTCCTAAGCAGCTCACACCATCCAAGTGCCATATCAGCCAGAAGTACCGCTATGATGCCAGATTTGCGGACCGGAAATATACCGAGCTGCTCTCCAGTTCACGAGTCGGCATCAACCGCACACGAAAGGAGCTACAAGCCATTGACCGGGTCGTATCTCCTCTGATCGATCAAGGCCAGTCTCCCTATCAGATCCTGACGAATCATCCGGAGATCGATATGTCTGTACGAACCCTGTACCAGTACATCAATGACGGCCTTTTCTATGCCAGAAATATTGACCTCAAGCGGAAAACGAAATTTAAGCCCAGGAAGTGCCACAAAATTCAGATCACCGATCGAGAGGTCTTCATTGGGCGAACCTATGACTGTTTCCAGAAACTGCAGCTTCCAAAATGGGTCGAAATGGATACCGTAAAATCCACAAGGGACAGTCGAAAGTGTCTACTGACCTTTTATTTTACGCAGGAGCGACTGTTTCTGGCCTTCCTGATGAATCGATGTACTCCCGGAGCCGTACGCCTTGTTTTTAACCATCTCGAAGGTAGGCTTGGAACTTATGAGTTCACACGGTTATTCGGTACGATCCTGACGGACAGAGGAATCGAATTCGGGAAACCACAGGATCTTGAGACAGGGATCCAAGGCATCGAGCGCACCAGTATCTACTTCTGTGATCCAATGAGAAGCTGCCAGAAGGGTGGTGTGGAAAATGTTCATACCATGCTGCGAATGGTCCTGCCCAAAGGTACCAGCTTTTCGTTTTTGACCCAATGGGATGTCAAACTGATCGTAAATCACATAAACTCTACGCCTCGAAAAAGCCTGAACGGGCGTACACCCTATGACATTGCTGCCGAGACATACGGCGAAGATGTCTTAAAAAAACTACAGCTTAGACGCATTGACCCGGATGAAGTCAAACTCTCGCCTAAGCTGATTCGAAACAACTAACCAGACAAAAATCTGCTGTCAGACTGGAAGTAAACTTTTCACATTTTTTCGATGTGGCTGGTGGAATTCAGTCTCGCATACTGCATTTCCAGCGGCTTACCAAGTATGCCTAAATTTAGGTTTTTGTCGGAGAAGTTATCCTAATTATATGTATTTCAAACGAGAATTGCATCTGAAATATTAAAAAAATGCAGTTTTTTAAGATGTAGTAGAATTTACTTCTGCACTGGAATTTACTTTTTCAATTCACGCTGGCAACTATGCCAGAAAGGATAATGCTATGATTAACGGATTAACAGAGTATGAAAAATTCAGGGTGCTTCGTCCGGTTATAGGAAATTGTGTGCTAGACACGAATGGCTTCCCTGTTATCAACAAAACTGAATATCGAGAAAAAGATTGGTGCAATATTGGTGTGACAGGATTGCAGAATATTTCACCCCAAAAGAAGAATGATAATATGATTTTACTTATGTTTAATTATGATTATCGTTTGATGAATTTATGGAACACTCCGTTGAAAAAGATTGGACTATTTCAATCTTTCTATGCGATAGCAACTCCGGATTTTAGTATATATCCCGGTATGAACATCAATGATGTACGCCATAATGTGTACATGTCGAGATGGTTAGGAAAAACTTGGCAGAATTATGGATGTACTGTATATCCAACTATTGGATGGGCGATGCCGGATACTTATGATGTTGTCTTTGGTGGTGTTGAAAAAGGCAGCATTGTGGTAATTTCAACATTAGGATGTCAAAACAATGCGGAAGTATTCTTGGATGGTTTTAATGAGATGAAGAAAAGAATAGAGCCATCCTTAATAATTGTTTATGGTGACATGATAGATGGAATGACAGGTCGATTTGTGCATTTTAAATACAATGAGGCATTTGCAAAGGATTCTTTCCAGTTATGCATTGAAGGACTATCTCAAGTGTTTGAAATAAAGGAGGTGGCGTAAATGGGTTCTAGAGGAGCATTTGAAAGTGTTGATCTTGGAAATTTTACATTTAAGGAAGGAGGTCAACATTATAAATCCATAGGTACATTACGTGGTGATAGTAATGTGAAAGTGATAATTCAAGATTCGAATGCTGTAAAAGCACCCGAGTTTTCACATACCCCAGGCAGAGTATACGCTGTAGTCAAAGATGGTCAGTTAAAGCATGTAGCCTATTATGATGAGAATCATAAACAAGCTGTGAGCATAGATTTAGCACATCCGCATAAAGGGGTACAACCACATAGACACGTATATCTTAGTCACAACAAAAATGATCCTGGAATACCACCTACTGATGCAGAGACCGCGTTAATTAAAAAAATAAAGAAGGAGTTTCAGCTAAAATGAGAAAAAATGAATATGAATCATTAGATCAATTTAAGTCACAGTATGTTGGCGAGTGGAATCCTTCAGGAGGACACTGGTTTGGGTTGGATTTTATATATGAAGGAGTGGAATATCGATTTCATACAGGATGTATGTATGATGAATCAGGGGTTCTTCCAGATGGAAGAGAAGTTATGTTTGGATTATATTGTAAAAAAGAATTTGTTGGAGCGGATAAAAGAGAATATGAATTACTGGGCGAGTATGCAGACATGAACGATGTACTTGAAAGTACTGTAATAAATGGTAGACCATTTAAAGAAGTTATTATGGATGATGATACTGAGATTGTAGGTCAGGATTAAAAATTGTACTTACCGAGAGCTCTGGGGCGCAAGAGGTCCAGAGGACCTCTGCTATGCGCCGACCGGAGTGGAACGAAGACCTCTCGGTAAGCAACAGGTAAGAAACAAAGCTTTCAAGAAATGCTGTATTTTCAAGGATTTCGCCCATACCAATGTTTCCAAAGAGATAATCATTTCACAACGTATTACGTCTTTGGACACACAAAGCGACCTTTTTATTCGGATACAACCGACTCGGTGATGACCGAATAAAATCTGTACAGAAAAACAAATATAAGGTATAATCATTTTAACTCGATAGCGGCCGAGTCGGAAAGGACCGAGTAAAATGAAATTTATCGGTAGAGTAAAACAACTGACACAGATCAAGAAAGAACTGCTTACAGATGGTATGCGAATGGTTCTGATCTATGGAAGACGCCGGGTAGGGAAGAGTGAGCTTGTGAAACAGGCGATCAAGGAATCCGGAGTCAAAAGCTTTTATTATGAATGCAAACAGGTGACAGAGGCGAGTAACGTCCATAGTATCTGTGAAATCATTTCTGAAGTGCAGAAACTACCGAAGTTAGGATATTCATCCATAGAAGAAGTACTGAACTATGTGTTTAAGCTTGCAAAAGAAGAGAATATTGTCTTTGTTTTGGATGAATATCCCTATCTCAGGGAAAATGTAAAAGGCCTCGATAGCATTCTTCAGTCATTGGTCGATAAATACAGGGAAACATCAAAACTTAAATTGATCATCCTCGGATCTTATGTAGATATCATGAAATCGTTATTGGAACCTTCGAATCCCCTGTTTGGCAGAGTTGATTTGTCTATGAATCTGAAGCAGATGGATTATTACGAGTCAGCGATGTTTTATCCTCTTTTGTCGAATGAGGATAAGGTCAGGATCTATTCTGTCTTTGGCGGGATCCCCTATTATAACCGGTTAATTGACGATAAGAAATCTGTAAAAGAAAATATCATAGATTTAATAGCCTCTCCCGGAGCAAGACTGGAAAATGAGGTCTCCATGTACTTAAGCTCTGAAATCTCCAAGATCGTGAATGCAAACGAGGTATTCTATACACTTGCCAAAGGATTCTCTAAGTATAGTGATATTCTGTCCCAGTCTCATGTATCAAGCGGTCCCACTCTTGTTGATGTCCTTGACAAGCTCATCAATATGGAAGTGGTGGAAAAGAAAGCACCGATCAATGATGATAGTAACAAAAAGAAGATGGGGTATTATATCTGTGACAATCTTTCTCTTTTTTATTTCCGCTATATCTTTAAATATTCTTCTCAGATGAAAATAATGGACTCGGATGTATTTTATGAGAAGTATATCCAACAGGATTTTGAGGAAAATTATGTCCCCCATAAGTTCGAGGAAATTTGCAGGCAGTATCTGATCCGTCAGAATCGGCTTGGAAATATAGACCCTGTTCTTGAGAAGATCGGAAAATATTATTATGATGATCCGAAGACTAGGTCAAATGGAGAATTCGATGTTGTGTCGGAAGATGAAAAGGGATATATCTTCTATGAAGTCAAATTCAGAAAAAGAAAAATATCACAGGAAGTGATCGATGAAGAAATACAACAGGTAAAGAATACCGGTCTCAATTGTTATAAGTATGTCTTCTTTTCGAGGGCCGGATTTACGGTAAAAGAGACCGATACAGTAAAGCATATCGAACTCGACCGGCTATTCCAAGGAATGCTTCCGGAAGTTCGAAGGAGAAATTAAGAAACTGCACGAAGAATTGGGACTCTACTTGTGACCTTCGATTACTCCGCCGATCTCCACTTCCTCCCAATAAAGGGGAAGTGGATCTCCCTGCCAGGAAGTAAGATCTGATTGGCTGTTTTTCGCCGGATGGCGGGTTTTCTGCCGTGTAAGAAGAAGGATATGATCGAACCCTAAGGAGCGTGCAAAAGTAATCCCGTCGGAGAATCCGCCGTCTAACAACTCCTTTTGGTGGGCATCGCTGCTGAGAAGGATCTCGCCGCCAAGCTCATGAAGCGTGCCGAGGAGTTCCCGCCTGGGATAAGGCTCTGCCTTTCGTCCCCGGTTATAGGCACCAAGATTCAGTTCAAAGGGGATCTGATAGGAAACAAGCTTTTCCAAAGCATCTTTTGCCGGAACAAGATATGCCGGATTGGTCTCGTCCAGGAAATGACCGCCCTCTTCCCAAGGCAGGTCATTGAAACGGCTTACGATATCAAAATGCCCGATGAAAGTTGGCCTGGTTCGTTTAACGACGTCTGCTTCAAAACGGTAATAATCCCGGGCAAGTGCATAGAAATCGTCCTGGTAATAGGTCTTGCAGTCTTCTCTTAATTTCATCGGGTCCCCATCCATTCCGATGATCTGGTCGCCATTTTGCCCGCCTTCCCGGATCTCACTCAGGGCACAGGTCTTTTGCCACAAAATGCTATCCGGAATGGGAATAAAATGTGTGGAACCAATGCGGTATTCGACATTCGGGGCACAATCCGGCCCTGTAATACTGTCAATTTCCGCCCCGCGAAGGATTTCAATCTGGTCCGCATAGCATTCTTGCAGGCGGCGGATCTCGGCATCATAGGAAGGGAAGTCCATTCTTACCCCGGGATCCATGTGCCCGGAGAAACCCAGATGCAAAAACCCCTTCTTCAGGGCTTCACGGACCATATCTTCGGGCGTGTTTGTCCCATCGCAGAAGCTGCTGTGTGTATGATAATTTGCCGGAATACAGCTTGACATGATGAACGATTTCCTTTCCGGATCATGGAATTGATGCCGCTCCACCTGTCGATGGAAGTCTCCTTGGATCAAGGGATTTATTCCATCTTCAGGGCATGACAGATCCTTTTATAATGGAGAAATGTGGACCGATCGTTTAATTCCCGGATCTCATCCCATGAGGCAAGCCGGCAGGCGATCGCTTCGGATTTCTGCAGGGTGATATCTGTTTCTGTAAAGGGAAAGCAGAAGTGATAGATATCCATAAAATAAGGATCCCCATCGTCATTCCGGTAACGATCGATTGGAATTGCCTTGGATTCAAATCCCGGAATACGAGAGGCAAGGTCCAAACCGGTTTCTTCCGCTACTTCACGCTTCAAGGCATCCATTGACGATTCACCGGACTGTACTCCACCGCC
>JAQXPG010000038.1 GCA_029100405.1 Lachnospiraceae bacterium
ATCGTGAGAGAATGACAGGACAAAGAAATCACGTATTATCATAAATAATTGTCAAAAGAGTGGAGATGTTATGGCAAAGAGTTTTCTCGGTTTTGAGATCGGATCTTCCCGTTTGAAGATTTCGGAGGTCGTGAATGGCGAATCGGTGCGTTTTCAGGCAATCGACCTTCCCGATAATATGATTCAGGATGGGAGCATTGTGGCCTGGGAGGGCATGGTGGACGTGATTCGGGAATCTGTCCGCCGCTATGGATTCCACAGCAGGAAGGCGGCACTGGTCATTCCGGATGCGGTTTCTTATCTTCGGCGGGTGACTATGCCCCGGATGACTGAAGAGCAGCTCCTTCTGAACCTGCCTTATGAATTCCATGATATGATAAATGGCGATAAGTCCGATTATATTTTCGACTATTCCATGATCGAGAACCGGCAGGATGAGACGGGAAATGGTGAGATGGATCTCTTCGGAGCAGCCATTTCACGGGAATTGATGAGCCGTTATTCGGATCTGTTCCGCCGGGCTGGTTTGAAATTGGTAAAGGCAGCGCCAAGGGATATGGCCATTATGGCTCTGATGAATCATCTGGATCCGGACTTTCTATCGCACGATACGGCGCTTCTGTCTATAGGCTATAGTGATACAACGCTTGATATCTATCGAAATGGCATTTTCGATACCAAGAATACGATCGATTCCGGCGTCAATGCCCTGATCCGGGCGCTTTCCGAACAGAATAGCATGGACCCCCATCTGGCACAGGAATATATTCGGACGAACACCAATCAGGTCCAGGAGGATCCGGCCCTGACAGCGGTCTATGATGATATCGCGGTCAATGTCAGCCGTTCCCTGAATTATTATTCCTTCCAGAACAGGGATAATTCTCTGGAGGAGATTTATTATTTCGGGGGCGGCGGTCACATCGAGCCCTTCATGCGGGCCATTGCGGCAAATGTCAACCTGAAGATGCTTCCCCTTTCGAGTTTTCAGAGATTCTCGGCAGAAGCTCTGATGGACGGACCTGCGACACTTGGCATCTGCCTGGAGTGAAGAAAGGACTTTAAACAATGGCTGATTCAAAAACCCGGCTTCTGCAGAAAGAAATTACTCTGGGGAAGAAAGCAAAATATCCGACCAAGAAGTCGATGAATTTTATCCGAAATGAGGTAGCAGTTCAGAATCGGCATGCGATCGAGGGCTTCCTTGTTTTCCTGGTTCTGCTTGCTGTTTTTGTTCGTTTTGCTGTCCTCCTTCCCATTCAGAAAGTGAATGAGAAACAGGCGGATTATGCCAATAAAGAGCAGACTCTGCAAGAATTGAAGCAAGAGTCGGCAAATTACAAGGATGTGCAGAAAGCCTATGATGAGAAGATCGGATCCTTTCTTACAGATGATGAGAGACTTTGTCTGGACCGACCGGATCTTTTGAATATGATTGAAGAAGATGTCTTCCCCTCGGTTTCCGTTCAGTCTATTTCTGTCAGTGGAAATCAGATCACTCTGGTGACCGGAACGACGACATTGGATGTTGTAAGCCATGTCTTAGGCATTCTGCAGAAGGATCCCAGAAATTCTTATGCTACTGTTACAACAGCTGCGGCATCCGATCAGGATACTGTTCACGTCATTGCAAATTATACGATCCGTTTTGCCAATGAGGCAGATGGGACCGGGAAGGAAACAGGCGATGGATCCAAGGATTCTTCGACTGATTCTTCCAAGGCAGGTGCATCTGATGCGTCATCGAAAACGACCGCATCGAACAGCAATCAGTAAGGAGAAAAAGGTATGAAAAATATTACTCTTTCCAGGCGGACAAAAACTCTCCTGATTATTTTCGCAGTCCTTCTAATTGCTGTCGTCTACTACGAACTGGTATTCCGCATGTATTCGAATGCCATGAGTGAGTATGATACTTCGGAGCTTGAGACTGAGATTACCACGGAACAGACCAAAGTCATTAAGGAAAAGAAAATGCAGGACTATCTCGAGTCGCATCAGAATGTTTCCTATGGTGCTTTGATGCCTTATAATAATATGCCGGCCGAAGTCCTTGCCATGGGTAATATCTTAAATGGCCAGGCAAGCAATATTAATATTACCTGGAGTGACCCGACTCAGACCGATGATACGGTCCGTCGGGTAGCTGCGGTTTCTTTTGATACGGCTACTTATCAATCGGCACGGAGTCTTGTCAATGCAATTTCAAGTTTCCCGTATCGATGTATTATCTCGGATCTTTCGATCAATGCCGGCGATGGCTCGATCTCTAAGAATTCCGTATCAGTCAGTATGAATGTGACCTGCTTTGAAACAATGACGAATGCAAACAGCAATACCGGCCTGGTACAGGCTCAGTAAGACTGGTTTGCTATTGTCTTAAGAAAGCAGGATAGGAGTTTTTTATGCGAATAGGAACAGGATATGATGTCCACCGTCTGGTAGAGGATCGGAAATTGATTCTCGGCGGCGTGGAGATCCCTTATGAGAAGGGCCTGCTCGGACATTCCGATGCAGATGTCCTCCTGCATGCCTTGATGGATGCCATCTTAGGTGCAGCAGGACTTGGAGATATCGGTCTACATTTTCCGGATACGGATCCGAAATATGAAGGCGTGGACTCCATTCGGCTTCTCGAAGAAGTTGGCCGGATGGTAAATGACGAAGGCTACATGGTTTCTAATGTCGACTGTACCGTGATCTGTCAGGCACCCAAGCTTCGGCCCTATATTGATACCATGAAGGAAAATATTGCCAATGCGCTTGGCATTTTTCCGGACCAGGTCAATGTCAAGGCAACGACCGAAGAGGGACTGGGCTTTACCGGGCAAAGGTTTGGCATCAGCGCCCAGGCAGTCTGTCTCTTGGAAAGTTTCGAAGAGGCCAGCCGGACGGTTTTTGATAATGGGAGAAGCTGCGGCGGCTGCAGCGGCTGTTCAAAGCAGTAATTTCAGCTTCACAAATGTTGTGACTTTTATAGCGACTTCAAATAATTGTGACTTCAAATAATTACAACTTCAAATAATTGCGGCTTCAACAGAAGGAGACAAGAAATGATTAAGATTTATAATACACTGACCCGCAGCAAGGAGGAATTCAAGCCGATCGTTCCCGGAAAGGTCAGCATGTATGTCTGCGGACCGACCGTTTATAATTTTATCCATATCGGCAATGCCCGTCCCATGATCGTTTTCGATACGGTACGGCGCTATTTCATGTATAAGGGCTATGAAGTCAATTATGTCTCGAATTTCACAGACGTAGATGACAAGATCATTAAAGAAGCCATCGAGGAGGGCACTACAGCGGAAGCAGTTTCCACACATTATATCGAAGAGTGCCGGAAAGACATGGATGGCATGAATATTCTGCCTGCAACCAAGAATCCGCAGGCGACCCAGGAGATCTCCGGTATGATCAGTATGATCCAGAACCTGATCGATAAGGGTTATGCTTATCCTGCAGAAGATGGAACGGTTTATTTCAGAACCCGGAAATTTCAGGGTTATGGCAAGCTTTCTCATAAGAATATAGATGATCTGGAAGCCGGTCACCGGGATATTAAGGTGACGGGAGATCTGAAGGAAGATCCTTTGGATTTCGTCCTCTGGAAGCCGAAAAAAGAGGGGGAGCCTTCCTGGCCCTCTCCCTGGTGTGACGGACGTCCCGGCTGGCACATCGAGTGCTCTGTGATGAGTAAGCGTTATCTGGGTGAGACGATCGATATCCATGCCGGAGGCGAGGATCTGATCTTCCCCCATCATGAAAATGAGATTGCCCAGTCGGAAGCAGCCAACGGTAAGCCTTTTGCTCATTACTGGATGCACAATGCTTTCTTAAAGATCAATAACGAGAAGATGAGTAAATCGCTTGGCAATTTCTTCACGGTTCGTGAGATCTCTGAGAAATATGACCTTCAGGTGCTTCGTTTCTTCATGCTGACCACCCAGTACCGGAAAGCTTTAAATTTCAGTGCAGAGCTCATGGAGTCTGCCAAGGCAGGTCTTGCCCGGATCACGACGGCGGCAAGCCTCTTACAGGATCGTCTGGCTCATGCGAGTGAAGATTCCATGACGGATGAAGAGAATCTGAAGCTTAAGACCCTTGATCATTGCCGGCAGAATTTCGAAGATGCCATGGATGACGACTTTAATACGGCAGATGCAATCACAGCGATCTTCGACATCGTAAAATTCATTAATACGGAGACGGATGAGCAATCGACCAAGGCCTATCTCTCGAAGATTCACAGTGTCTTCTACCAGCTTTCTGATGTCTTAGGACTGATCCTCGATAAGAAGGAGGACGATCTGGATTCTGAGGTCGAATCTTTGATCCAAGAACGCCAGGAGGCTCGAAAGAACAAGGATTTTGCCAAGGCAGATGAGATCCGTGACAAACTCCTTTCTATGGGCATTCAGCTCAAGGATACCAGGGAGGGCGTCAAGTGGCAGAGAATTTAAATTCTTTGATCCGGAAACGATTCGAGATTCCTTCGAAGGATCTGTCTACATTTTCCCCTCTGACACTGGCCTTTCTCGGTGACGGCGTCTACGAGATCATTATAAGGACACTGATCGTTGATCAAGGCAATACGTCTCCGTCCAGACTCCACAAGCAGTCGGCCCATATCGTAAAAGCACAATCTCAGGCTCAGGTGATCGACCTCTTGGAAGAGGATCTGACGGAGGAAGAAAAGGATATTGTCCGCCGGGGACGAAATGCCAAGTCCAATACCCATGCAAAGAATGCCTCGGTCATGGATTATCGGAAAGCAACCGCTTTTGAAGCTTTACTCGGCTATCTCTATCTGAAAGGAGAGGATGAAAGGATCCTTTCCCTGGTAGAGACAGGCCTTAAGAAAGGAAAATTTATATGAGAGATGACGATTCGGTTATCGAGGGCAGAAATGTCGTGCTGGAAGCCTTCCGCTCCGGCAGAACCATAGATCGGCTTTTTGTTCAGGATGGTCTGACAGACGGCCCGGTTCGGACTATTGTCAGGGAAGCCAAAAAGCAGAAGGTCATAATAGACTTTGTAAATAAAGATCGTCTCGATGAAATGAGTAAGACCGGCCACCATCAGGGTGTCATCGCCTATACGGCAGCCTACTCTTACTCCACCATTGATGATATGTTTGCTTTGGCAAAGGAGCGGGATGAAGATCCTTTCTTCATTATCCTGGATGAAATCGAGGATCCCCATAATATCGGTGCCATCATCCGGACTGCTGAAGTTGCCGGTGCACATGGTGTCATCCTTCCTCAGAGAAGGTCCCCGGGACTCACGGCCACGGTAGCAAAGGCTTCGGCCGGCGCCCTGAATTTCCTCCCGGTAGCCAAGGTGACAAATATCAACCAGACCATCGAAGAATTGAAGCAGCGCGGCATGTGGTTCGTCTGCGCAGATATGGGCGGAACGAACATGTATGACTTGAATCTGACCGGCCCCATCGGACTTGTGATCGGAAATGAAGGCTCCGGTGTCGGCAGTCTTGTGAAGAAGAATTGTGATATGGTCGCATCCATCCCCATGAAGGGACAGATCGATTCTCTGAATGCGTCGGTTGCCTGTGCTGTCCTGACTTATGAGATCGTTCGTCAGAGACGAATGAAAATAAAATGATGACTTCGGAAAACGAAAGGGATACCTGGCTTGCAAAAAAAGCCAAGGCAAGGGATGCAAAAGCAGAACGGGAACTTTTCGACAGTTTCCGTGGCCGGATCGCTAACCGCCTTTCCAAATCTCCTTCTGATATTCCCGGGGCGGAACAGCAGGATCTGATTCAGGAAGGTCTGATCGGCCTGCTTCAGGCTGTAAATGACTATGATCCAAAGAAAAATGAGAATTTTACGCCCTTTGCCTGGCTTTGTATTGACCGGCAGATGCAAAATGCCAGAGAAAAATTATTCCGTCGGAAAAATCAGCCTTTGAATTCCTATCTCTCGATCGATGCTTCGACGGGAGAGGGAGGGCGGACTCTGGGAGAGGAACTCGGCGAAGAGACTTCCGACCCCGAACACATGATCCTTCAGTCGGAAGAAATGAAAATCCTTTTAAAGAGAGTGGAAGAGCGACTGACTCCTCTGGAACGGCAAGTCCTCTATCTCCATCTCGATGGCTACAAGGGAAAGACAATCGCTATGATTCTCGACCGGGATGTCAAATCTGTCGATAACGCCCTGCAGAGAGTGCGAAAGAAACTGCAAGGTCTCCGGAGCAGATAAGGAAGAAGGAACTCTTCGGGTTCTGAAGGAAAGAAAGAGACAGAAGGAAAGAAAGAGACTGAAGGAAAGACAGAGATAAAAGGAAATCAGAGGTAATAGAAAGGGAAGGACATGATCTACTTGGATAATGCTGCGACAACCAGGCCGAAAGCTGAGGTTGTCCAAGCCATGCTGCCCTATCTCATGGAAGATTACGGGAATCCGTCTTCTGTCTACCAGATGGGGAATGCAGCGAAGGCGGCTGTAAGCCAAGCTCGACAAAAGGCGGCAGATCTTTTGCATGTTCCTGCCACTTCGATCTATTTCACGAGCGGGGGCTCGGAGTCCGACAACTGGGTCCTCATGGACTGCTTTCACAGGGCTTTGCTTCAGGGGCAGAAGCATCCCCATATCATTACTTCATCCATTGAACATCCGGCTGTTTTAAACACCTGTCATTATCTTGAGGAGCTTGGAGCAGAAGTGACCTATCTGTCGGTGGATCCTTATGGACTTGTCGATCCCAAGGATCTCTTGTCCGCCATTCGGCCGGAAACGATTCTGATCAGTATTATGGCGGCCAATAATGAGATCGGAACCATAGAGCCGATTCGGGAATTGGGCCGGATCGCAAGAGAACATGGTATTCTCTTCCATAGCGATGCCGTTCAGGCTTTCGGCCAGATCCCTTTGGATCTGAGCCAACTCCCGGTGGATTTTCTCTCAGCAAGCGGACATAAGATCTATGGTCCCAAGGGCATCGGCCTTCTCTATATCCGGGAGGGGATTCCGGTTCGTTCCCTGATCCACGGTGGCGGTCAGGAGCGGAATCGTCGGGCCGGTACGGAGAATGTCCCCGGCATCGTCGGCTTCGGAAAGGCCTGTGAACTGGCAGAGAAGACTCTGACCAAGCGGATGGAAGAGGAGACAAAACTTCGTGACCATCTGATCCATCGTTTGCTTTCAGAGATTCCGGGCAGCCGTTTGAATGGGGATCCCAAGAAGAGACTTCCCAATAATGTAAATGTAATCTTCCCGGGAATTCGCGGGGAGTCCATCCTCATTTCCCTGGACATGATGGGAATCGAAGCATCCAGCGGTTCCGCATGCACGGCCGGGTCACTGGATCCTTCCCATGTTCTTCTGGCTCTGGGACTTTCGGAAGAAGAGGCCTTAGGGGAACTTCGCCTGACGATTTCAGATACAACTACGAAAGAAGAAATCGATCAATGTGTCGATGCATTGAAGGAAATCGTTCATAGATTAAGAAAATATTGACCATGAAATGCAGTCTTGTTACCTAAGATCAGGGCTTTGAAAGATCAGAGCCATAACGCTATTATCTGATTCGAAACGTAAGGACCGCTAAAGATGTGTCTATATTTGGAGGAAATACTTTGTCAGAACAGAAAACCGTAGTGGTCGGCATGTCCGGAGGCGTGGATTCTTCCGTAGCTGCCTATCTCTTGAAGAAGCAAGGTTATCGTGTCATCGGTGTCACCATGCAGATCTGGCAGACCGAAGAGCAGGCGATCCTGGAGGACCAGGGCGGCTGCTGCGGCCTGTCGGCGGTGGATGATGCCAGACGGGTGGCCAATCATATCGGAATTCCCTATTATGTTATGAATTTTAAAGATGACTTCAAGAAGTATGTCATCGATTATTTTACCAACGAGTATCTGCACGGCCGGACGCCAAATCCCTGCATTGCCTGCAATCGTTATGTCAAATGGGAATCTCTTCTGACACGGGCAGTTGAGATCGGGGCGGATTATATTGCGACCGGGCATTATGCCAGGGTGGTGGAGCTTTCCAACGGGCGTTTTGCGATTAAGAATTCGGTAACTGCGTCCAAGGACCAGACCTATGCCCTTTATAATCTGACTCAGGATCAGCTGAAGCGGACCCTGATGCCGATCGGGTCCTATCACAAGGACGAGGTGAGAAGAATTGCTCTTGAAGCAGGTCTTCCGACAGCCCATAAGCATGACAGCCAGGACATCTGCTTTATTCCGGACCATGATTATGCCGGTTATCTGGAGAGGGAAGTGCCGGATCAGATCCCAGGACCGGGTAATTTCGTCACAAAGGATGGAATCGTTCTGGGCCGTCACAAGGGCATCACTCATTATACGGTCGGTCAGAGGAAGGGACTGAATCTTTCCATGGGCCATCCGGTCTTTGTAACAGAGATCCGGCCTGAGACCAATGAGGTCGTGATCGGAGAGGCAGAAGATGTCTTCTCCCGGGAAGTTTATTTCGACCAGGTCAATTCCATGGAGAATGAGACATTGGACACAAGCATTGCCTACGGGGCCAAGGTCCGTTATGCCCATGCAGTCAGTCCCTGCCATATCGAGGCTCTGGGAGATGGGAAATATAAGGCGGTCTTCGAGGAACCGGTTCGGGCGGCGACTCCCGGCCAGGCCATCGTTCTCTATGACGGCGATATTGTTGCCGGAGGCGGAACAATTCTGTAGTTTATGGGGCTTTTTTCGCCGCAACGAGGCTTTTTTGAACTTAGCCTTGAATTTAGCCCTTGTATCCGCTACAATAGTAACGGTTTGAGCGTAAAGCTCTAATAGTAATTATTAAAAGTATTAGGAGGAAACTAATATGGCAGTAAGAGTTGCGATTAATGGTTTCGGTCGTATTGGACGTCTTGCATTCCGTCAGATGTTCCAGGCAGAAGGTTTCGATATCGTTGCAATCAACGATCTGACTTCTCCTGAGATGCTGGCTTACCTTCTGAAGTATGATTCTTCTCAGGGACGTTATGCTAAGGCTGACAAAGTAGAGAACACAGATCACTCCATCATTGTTGATGGTCATGAGATCGAGATCTACAAGGAAGCTGATGCTCACAATCTTCCTTGGGGCAAGCTTGACATCGATGTAGTTCTTGAGTGCACCGGTTTCTATACCTCTAAGGCTAAGGCACAGGCTCATATCGATGCTGGTGCCAAGAAGGTCGTTATTTCCGCACCTGCAGGAAATGATCTTCCTACCATCGTATTCAACACCAACCATGAGACTCTGACAGCTGATGATAACATCATTTCTGCAGCATCCTGCACAACCAACTGCCTGGCTCCTATGGCAAAGGCTCTGAATGAGCTGGCTCCGATCCAGTCCGGTATCATGGTTACCATCCATGCTTACACCGGTGACCAGATGATCCTTGACGGACCTCAGAGAAAGGGTAACTTCCGTCGTAGCCGTGCAGGCGCTGAGAACATCGTTCCCAACACCACCGGTGCTGCAAAGGCTATCGGACTTGTTGTTCCTGAACTGAACGGCAAGCTGATCGGTTCCGCTCAGCGTGTACCTGTTCCTACAGGTTCTACCACCATCCTGACCGCTGTTGTTAAGGGTGATGTAACTGTTGACCAGATCAACGCTAAGATGAAGGCTTCTACCAACGAGTCCTTCGGTTACAACGAAGATCAGATCGTATCTAAGGATATCGTAGGCATGACCTATGGTTCTCTGTTCGATGCTACTCAGACCATGGTTCTTCCTGTAGGCGATGGCAATACTGAGGTACAGGTTGTTTCTTGGTATGATAACGAGAACTCCTTCACATCCAACATGTGCAGAACCATCAAGTACTTCGCTAAGTTCCTGAACAAGTAATTTAGCTTCTTGATGTAAATGAAGACCTAGAGAGGGTCCGGTCTTTAAAGGACCGGGCCTTTTCTTGTTCCAGAAGTTAATTGGAGGTTTATTATGAAACTCAATAAGAAAACAGTTGATGACATCAACGTAAAGGGCCAGAGAGTCCTTTGCCGCTGCGATTTCAACGTACCGATCATCGATGGCAAGATTACCGATGAGAACCGTCTGGTTGGCGCACTTCCTACCATTAAGAAGCTGATTGCCGATGGCGGTAAGGTCATCCTTTGCTCCCATCTTGGCAAGGTGAAGACCGAAGAAGACAAGAAGACCAAGACTCTTGCTCCTGTAGCAAAGCGTCTGTCCGAGCTTCTTGGCCAGGAAGTCAAGTTCGTTGCTGACCCGGAGGTTGTCGGCCCCAACGTCCGCAAGGCTGTAGAAGAGATGAAGGACGGAGACGTTATTCTTCTTGAGAACACCCGTTTCAGACCGGAAGAGACCAAGAACGGAGACGAATTCTCCAAGGATCTGGCTTCCATCGCTGATGTCTTCGTAAATGACGCTTTCGGTACCGCTCATCGTGCTCACTGCTCCAATGTCGGAGTTACCAAGTATGTTAAGACTTGTGTGATCGGCTATCTGATGGAGAAGGAAGTAAAATTCCTTGGTAATGCAGTTGAGAATCCGGTTCGTCCTTTCGTTGCAATCCTTGGCGGCGCTAAGGTAGCTGACAAGCTGGCTGTTATCGATAACCTGCTCAATAAGTGTGATACCCTGATCATCGGTGGTGGTATGGCTTATACCTTCATCAAGGCAAAGGGCTATGAGATCGGAACTTCTCTTTGCGACGATTCCAAGATCGATTACTGCAAGGAAATGATGGATAAGGCTGCAAAACTTGGTAAGAAGCTGCTTCTTCCGGTTGACTCTGTAACGGTTGCTCAGTTCCCTGATCCGATCAGCGAACCTTGTGAGACTGAAGTTTATGATGTTACGAATCTTCCGAAGGATCGTGAAGCATGTGATATCGGACCGAAGACTCAGGCTCTCTATGCCGAGGCTGTTGCCAATGCCAAGACTGTTGTATGGAACGGACCTATGGGTGTTTCCGAGAACCCGTCCCTTGCAGCAGGAACCATTGCTGTAGCTAAGGCTCTGGCAGATTCTGATGCAACAACCATTATCGGCGGTGGTGACTCCGCAGCTGCAGTCAATAATCTTGGCTTCGGCGACAAGATGACTCACATTTCTACCGGTGGCGGCGCATCCCTGGAATTCCTGGAAGGTAAGGAACTGCCTGGTATCGTAGCAGCAAACGATCGCTGATAGTTTTGTTTCAAGGGCTGAAAAGAAATTTTTGGCCCTCTCTATGATTGAAAATACATGAAAAAACACGAAGGAGATAATCATGGCAAGAAAGAAAATTATTGCCGGTAACTGGAAAATGAATAAGACTCCGTCTGAGGCAAAGGCTCTGGTTGAGCTTCTGGCTCCTCTGGTTCAGAATCCGGATGTCGATGTCGTTTACTGTGTACCTGCCATTGACATTGTTCCTGTTGTAGAGGCAGTTAAGGGAAGCAATGTTAAAGTCGGTGCTGAGAACATGTATGTAGAAGAGAGCGGCGCTTATACCGGCGAGATCGCTCCGGCTATGCTGGTTGATGCAGGCGTTAAATATGTCATCATCGGTCACTCCGAGAGACGCGGCTACTTCAACGAGACCGATGAATTTCTGAACAAGAAGGTTTTAAAGGCTTTCGAGCATGGCCTGACTCCGATCCTCTGCTGCGGCGAGTCTCTTGAGCAGAGAGAAGCAGGTGTGACCCTTGACTGGATCCGCCTTCAGATCAAGTCTGATCTTTTGGGCGTGACAGCAGAACAGGCTGCATCCATGGTCATCGCTTACGAGCCGATCTGGGCAATCGGAACCGGTAAGACTGCAACAGCAGATCAGGCTGAGGAAGTCTGCAAGGCCATCCGTGAGACCATCGCTGAGGTCTATGATACCGATACAGCCGAGAAGATCCGTATCCAGTATGGCGGTTCCATGAATGCAGGAAACTGCAAGGAACTTCTTGCTAAGCCGGACATCGATGGTGGTCTGATCGGTGGTGCATCTCTGAAGGCTGACTTCGGACAGATCGTAAACTACAATAAGTAATTTTAGATCTTTCGCGGATTGATCCAGCAGAAGATCTGCCGGGCATCTGTGTCCTCTGGCATCTGTTTCCTCTTAAGAAGAACCTCTTAAGAAGAAACAGATGCCTTCTTTTTTTGTCCATTCAATCATGGTATAATGACGGCGTACTTTGAATTGGAGAAATGAAGACCATGAAAAAGAAGTTATTAGCAATTCTTTTATCCATTCTATCCGTAGGGATGCTTCTTACATCCTGTCAAACGGTAGATAAATTGAAACAGACGGCAAATAAGGCAAGCACCACAAAACTTCCTGATACTACGGTAAATTATTCGAAAGCAGAGTCCAAAGACCTCGAAGTCATGTCCTACGACGGGGACAGCAGGGCTTCGTTAACGCTTGGTCTGCGTTTTGACTATGGGATTCAGGGAGAAAATCAGAACTATCAGTCAGCTCTGAACTGGTACCAGAGATCCTCAGACCAGGGGAATTCCAATGCCATGGTGCATCTGGGCTATCTCTATCTCTTCGGGCTTGGAACCGATCAGAATTCAGACCGGGCCAAGCAGCTTTTTACTGCGGCTTCCAATGCCGGTAATATGGACGGCAGCGCTGCCCTGGGCCGTTATTATATCCTGCATCCGGAAGAGGAAAATGCCGTTTCTCTTGCACTTTCCAATATTGAAAAAGCCGCAGATGCGAAAAATCCGATGGGGATCTATCTCCTGGGCTATCTCTATGAGAAGGGCATCGGTGTCGAACAGAATCAGGATCAGGCGGCCAGTCTCTATGAGGAGCTTTTAGACACGGATCCGTCCGATGTGAATAAGGTTCGTCGTTTCCCTTATCAGGAAGCATATGTAAGGAGGGCGATCCTTTATCTCCAGGATATTTTAAAGAATTCCAAGGATTCACTTGAGGGCACGGAAGGCACGAATACGGCTTCGGCATCTGCAGAGAAGGATTCGGATTCCTCCAAGTCCTCCGATGACAATAAGAAGGAAAGTAAAGCCAATTCGACGGAAGCCAAGAAGGCTCTGTCTCTTCTCCGTAAGGTGGCGGAAACCAAATATGCGCCTGCCCAGTATTATCTGGGATTGGTCTATGAAAAGGGCATTGGAACCGGGATCAGTTACAGCAATGCCATTACCTATTTTACCAAGGCTTCGGACCAGGATTATGCGCCGGCTCAGAATCGGCTGGGATACCTCTATTTCAATGGACTTGGTGTGGATGTCGATTATCTGAAATCTGCTTATTATCAGAAACTGGCAGCTGCCCAGGGTTATCCTCCGGCTCAGATCAATCTGGGTTATCTCTATGAAAACGGACTCGGAGTCGATAAGAATCTGAATGTTGCCAGAGAATATTATCAGATGGCAGCAAATAAGAATTATCAGGGGGCCAAAGAAGCAGTAGCCCGGATCGACCAGAAACTGGCTTCGAATTCTTGATAAATGCTTCATGTATTTATAGGATTAATAAGAACAACTTAATAGACAGCTGCTATTTAGAAGTACTATGATAAATATGTATTCATTTGAAACCTGACAGGGTTTTGCCCTGTATGGCTGTTACTTGTTTTTGTAACATTCTTTTAGGAAAAGGAGCAGTGAACCATGGAAGAATTTCGTCCCATCAAAGAAGGCAAGGTACGTGAGGTTTATGACATAAAGGATGCATTGATCATGGTCGCAACAGACCGAATCTCTGCTTTTGACGTCATTCTGAAGAATATGGTGACTGACAAGGGAGCAATCCTGACTCAGATGTCTCGTTTCTGGTTTGATTTTACCAAGGATATCATTCCCAACCATATGATAAGCTGCGATACCAAAGATATGCCGGAATTCTTCCGGAAGCCGGAATTCGAGAGACGCAGCATGAAGGTCCGGAAATTGAATATGCTGCCGATCGAGTGTATCGTGCGCGGCTATATCACAGGATCCGGCTGGAAGAGCTATCAGGAAAATGGAACTGTTTGCGGCATTAAGCTTCCGGAAGGCTTAAAGGAATCCGATAAACTGCCGGAACCCATTTATACTCCTTCGACCAAGGCGGAACTTGGTGAGCATGATGAGAATATTTCTTTTGAACAGAGCATTCTTCATCTGGAGAAATATTTCCCGGGACAGGGAGAAAAACTCGCTGAGGAACTTCGTGACAATACCATAGCTCTTTATAAGAAATGTGCAGATTATGCCTGGAGCCGTGGAATTATTATTGCTGATACCAAGTTTGAATTCGGTCTGGATGAGAAGGGACAGATGGTTCTCGGTGATGAGATGCTGACTCCGGACAGCTCCCGTTTCTGGCCAAAAGAAGGATATGAGCCGGGCCATGGCCAGCCTTCTTTCGATAAGCAGTTTGTCCGTGACTGGCTGAAGGCGAATCCGAACAGTGATTATCATCTCCCGGATGATGTCATTGATAAAACAATTGCCAAGTATAAAGAGGCTTATAAACTTCTGACTGGGAAGGATTTCTGATTTATGAGAGAAGTTGATAAGAGAGACTTCGTACGTGATAGTGGGCTGGACGAAGAGTGCGGCGTTTTCGGTATCTATGATTTCGATGGGAATGATGTCGCATCGACCATCTACTATGGCCTCTTCGCACTTCAGCACCGGGGACAGGAGAGTGCAGGTATCGCAGTCTCTAATACCGAAGCGGAAGAAGCCAAAGTCTCTTCCAGAAAGGGTATGGGTCTTGTCAATGAGGTCTTTTCCAGGGAAGATTTGGAAAGGCTTCATGGAAATATCGGCGTCGGCCATACCCGCTATTCGACGGCAGGTGCATCCACGCCGGAGAATATTCAGCCCCTGGTTTTAAATTATGCCAAGGGAACCCTTGCTATGGCCCATAACGGCAATCTGGTCAATGCCAATGAACTGAGAAATGAACTGTCACAGACCGGAGCCATTTTCCAGACCACGATCGATTCCGAGTCCATCGCTTATCTGATTGCAAGAGAACGTTTAAAGACACATAGTGTAGAAGAGGCGGTAAGTCTGGCATCTCGTAAGATCCGCGGCGCTTATTCTCTTGTGATCATGAGCCCCAGAAAATTGATCGGTATGAGGGATCCTTACGGATTCAAGCCTCTGGTCATCGGAAAGCGGGACAATGCCTATATCTTCGCCTCAGAGACCTGTGCCCTGGATACGCTTGGTGCGGAATATATCCGGGATGTGGAACCCGGTGAGATCGTCACCATTACCAAAGAGGGTATGATATCCGATCGATCCAACCAGATCCCAAGGGAGAAACAGGCCCACTGCATCTTTGAATATATCTATTTTGCCCGCCTGGACAGCGTGATCGACGGTATTTCCGTCAATGCTGCAAGACTCTATGCCGGCTCTTGTCTGGCAAAGGATCATCCGGTGGATGCGGACCTCGTCGTTGGTGTTCCGGAATCCGGAAATGCGGCTGCCATGGGATATTCCAGAGAATCCGGAATTCCTTACGGGATCGCCTTCCAGAAGAATTCCTATGTGGGCCGGACCTTCATTAAACCGGGTCAGTCCAGCCGGGAATCTTCGGTTCAGGTCAAATTAAATGCGATCAGTGATGTGGTTCGGGGAAAACGGATCATTATGATCGATGATTCCATTGTCCGTGGTACGACATCCGGCCGGATCGTAAAAATGCTCCGGGATGCCGGCGCGACGGAAGTACATGTTCGTATTTCTTCTCCGCCTTTCCTCTGGCCCTGTTATTTCGGGATCGATGTTCCGGCCAGAAAGCAGCTCATCGCCTATCACCATTCGGTCGATGAGATCTGCAAGCTGATCGGTGCAGACAGCCTGGGCTATCTGGCAGTCAATCGCCTGCCGGAAATGGTGAAAGGCCTGCCGATCTGCAATGGCTGTTTTACCGGAAAATATCCCATGGAGCCTCCCACAGAAGACATACGGGGTGAGTTTGAGGAATGATTTGACTCTGACATCAGTAAGATTTTCGTGTCAAACTACGGAAGAGAAAGGAAAAGGAATGAATACAGATCAGTATATCAGCCCGCTTTCAGAGCGCTATGCTTCGAAGGAAATGCAGTACATTTTTTCAGAAGATATGAAATTCAAGACCTGGCGGAAACTCTGGATCGTTCTTGCCGAGACGGAGATGGAGCTTGGTTTAAAGGCCTCTGATGGCAGTCCCAGGATCACACAGGATATGATCGATGAAATGAAGGCCCATCAGGATGATATCAATTATGATGTCGCCAGAGCCAGAGAGAAGGTCGTCCGCCACGATGTCATGAGTCATGTCTATGCTTACGGTCAGCAGTGCAAAAAGGCTGCCGGTATCATTCATCTCGGTGCAACTTCCTGCTATGTCGGCGACAATACCGATATGGTCATCATGAAGGAAGCCCTGCAGTTAGTCCGAAAGAAACTGATCAATGTCATAAATGAACTGGCCAAGTTCGCAGATAAGTATAAGGATCTTCCGACCCTGGCTTTTACTCACTTCCAGCCGGCTCAGCCGACGACCGTCGGTAAGCGGGCAACCCTCTGGATCAACGAATTCATGCTGGATCTCGAAGATCTGGAATATGTCCTGTCCACTCTGAAACTCTTAGGCTCCAAAGGAACGACCGGTACTCAGGCATCTTTCCTCGAACTCTTCCAGGGAGACCAGGAGACGGTAGACAAGATCGATCCCATGATTGCCAAGAAGATGGGCTTTACTGCCTGTGTCCCGGTCAGCGGTCAGACCTATTCCCGGAAAAATGATACCCGTGTCTTAAATGTCCTGGCCGGTATTGCAGCATCTGCTACCAAGATGACCAATGACATCCGTATGCTCCAGCATATGAAGGAAGTCGAGGAGCCCTTCGAAAAGACACAGATCGGTTCTTCCGCTATGGCTTATAAACGTAACCCCATGCGTTCGGAACGGATCGCATCCCTTTCTCGTTATATCATCGTAGATGCACTCAATCCTGCGATCACTTCCGCGACCCAGTGGTTTGAACGGACTCTGGATGACTCGGCAAATAAACGTCTTTCCGTTGCCGAGGGCTTCCTTGCAACAGATGGCGTTCTGGATCTCTGCCTGAATGTCGTCGACGGTCTGGTTGTTTATCCGAAGGTGATCCGTAAGCATCTTATGGCGGAGCTTCCTTTCATGGCAACAGAAAATATCATGATGGATGCTGTCAAGGCCGGAAAAGACCGTCAGGTCATGCATGAAAAGATCCGTGAGCTTTCCATGCAGGCAGGAAATCATGTCAAAGTCGAGGGCAAAGACAATGATCTTCTGGATCTGATCGCAGAAGATCCGGCATTCGGCCTTTCCAGAGAGGATCTGGAGAAGACGATGGATCCTTCCCGTTATGTCGGCCGTGCCCCTCGTCAGGTGACGGTTTATCTGAGAGATGTGGTGAATCCTGTTTTAGAGAAGAATAAAGATCTTTTGGGCGTCAAAGCAGAGATCAATGTCTGATTCGTTTTTTTATAGAACTGCAGCTTTTTCAGGGCTTGGAAATTTTATAAAATTTCCGGCTGATTTTTGTAAAAGTTGCAGTTCTTTCTATTGCAAGGGAATTTCAGCAAGCGTATATTTATTATAAATACAATGAATTAAAAAACATTGTATTCAGGCAAACAAGCAGTATATGAGAAAGGAATGAGGAAAAAGATGAAATTCAAAAGTGCTTATCTGCAGAAGGTTTATGATGGACTGGAAGCAAGAAATCCGGAACAGAAAGAGTTCCTGGAGGCTGTCGGAGAAGTATTGGAATCTCTTGAGCCGGTGGTAGAAAAGAATCCCAAGCTCGAGGAAGAAGGTGTCATCGAGCGTCTGGTAGAGCCGGAGCGTGTGATTCTTTTCCGTGTTCCATGGGTAGATGACAAGGGAAATGTTCAGGTAAACCGCGGCTACAGAGTACAGTTCAACTCTGCTATCGGACCCTACAAGGGTGGTTTACGTTTCCATCCGTCTGTAAACCTCTCCATCTTAAAGTTCCTGGGATTTGAGCAGATCTTCAAGAACAGCCTGACCGGACTTCCGATCGGAGGCGGCAAGGGTGGTTCTGATTTCGATCCTAAGGGCAAGAGTGATCGTGAAGTCATGAAATTCTGCCAGAGCTTTATGACAGAACTTTCCAAGCATATCGGAGCAGATACCGATGTTCCTGCCGGTGATATCGGAGTCGGCGGACGTGAGATCGGTTATCTTTATGGCCAGTACAAGAGACTGAGAAATGAGTTTACCGGTGTTCTGACCGGTAAGGGACTGACTTATGGCGGATCCCTGGCTCGTACCGAAGCAACCGGTTATGGTCTCTGCTATTATACGGAAGAAGCATTAAAGACACTGAAGAATGACTCCTTTAAGGGGAAGACCGTTGTTATTTCCGGTGCCGGAAATGTTGCGATCTATGCTTGCCAGAAGGCTACAGAGCTTGGCGGTAAGGTCGTTACTATGTCCGATTCCAACGGCTATGTCTATGATCCGAACGGAATCAAACTGGATCTGGTAAAGCAGATCAAGGAAGTTGAGCGCGGACGGATCAAGGAATATGTCGCTCGTGCCAATGATGGTGCAGAATATCATGAAGGATGCTCCGGTGTCTGGTCTGTAAAGGGCGACATCTATCTGCCTTGTGCAACCCAGAATGAGATCGATGAAGCATCTGCCGAGAAGATCGTAGCTAACGGTGCGATCGCTGTCTGTGAGGGTGCGAATATGCCTTCTACTCCGGAGGCAATTGCAGTTTATAAGAAGGCCGGCATCCTCTATGGACCTGCTAAGGCTGCCAATGCCGGTGGTGTAGCAACCAGCGCATTGGAGATGAGCCAGAATTCCGAGCGTCTCAGCTGGACCTTCGAAGAAGTTGATGCAAAGCTTCATCAGATCATGATCAACATCGTTCATAATTCCATCGATGCAGCAAATAAGTATGGTTTTGATGGCGATCTGCAGATCGGTGCTAACATTGCCGGATTTGAGAAGGTAGCAGAAGCTATGCTTGCTCAGGGTATTGCATATTAATCTGGTTTTAAGAATTTCTGAAAAGCCGGTTGTGGGCATGATCCCATGACCGGCTTTTTTATCTCAGCACTTTTTATCTCAGCACTTGCGTAATTATTCTCCTTTTGCTATAATTTCAATGTTGTGTATCTGACATAACAGATTCGGAGGAAGAGTTTAAAATGCTTAAGAATGTGGTTACCAGTTTATTTATTATTGTCAGTGTCATTATTACAGTGATCATTCTCATGCAGCAGGGAAAAGACGCAGGTCTTGGTTCCTTAAGCGGTCAGGTATCGGATACCTACTGGGCTAAGCACAAGGGTCGTTCTAAGGAGGGTATCCTGGGCCGGCTCACCGCTGTCCTTGTTGTTTTGTTTTTCTTCTTTGCAGCGGTTCTGAATATCGGAAGCTTCTAAGAGAAATAATCATGTTGGGGGTCGCTGGTAAACAGTGGCCCTCTTTTTTATACTTCATAAAAGATTACAATAATTGAGTGGTCCTCTTATTTATACTTCAAAATGTATTACGGTATTTGTAATAATAGAACCTACATGTGATCATAAATGAGTGGAAAAAGATAAAAATGTTCTGGAAAGGAAGTCTATGAGCTGGAAAGAATATCGTTTGGATGATGATTTTATTCCTAAGCGTAAGAAATCAAAAGGGAAGAAGGGTTCAGATAAAAAGGGTTCGGATAAAAAGGGTTCGGATAAAAAGAGTTCGGATAAGAAGGGTTCAGATAAGAAGGGCTCGGATAAAAAGGGTTCAGGTAAGAAGGGCTCGGACAAGAGGAATCCGGAAAAGCAGGACTCGAATAAGAGGAATTCGGAAAAGAAGGGTTCGGTTAAGAAGACTTTAAATAAAAAGGCTTCTGAAAAAAAGATCTCAGGCCGGAGAAATGGGAAGAAGTCTGATAAAAAAATGGATCAGAAATATGATCAGAAGTTGAAGAATCGGGAAGCTTTGCCTATTTCGGATGAAAAGAAATCGAAAATTCTAAATCTTCTGATGGATCCGAATTACCGTCCCATGAAGACCAAAGAAATTGCCGTTCTTCTTGGGATTCCAAAGGCACAGAGGCTTATGCTTCAGGAGATCCTCGATGATCTTGTAGCTTCCGGCAGTGCGAATATTTCAAAGAAGGGGAAGTATCGCTTTTCTGATCAATTGAAGGCGAAGGAAGCCCGGATATCTGATTCGGACGACCGGACATCGGATTCGGACGATGTCAAGCTGTCGGTTTTCCCTGAGGGTACTGATCCGAAATCCCTGGTCGGTCAGACGGTTACCGGTACTTTCACCGTTCATCCCAAGGGCTTTGGCTTTCTGACCATCGAAGGCTTTCCGGAGGATCTCTATGTCTCCCGGGAAAATCGTTTTGGAGCCATGCATAAGGACATTGTAGAAGCAATGATCCTCCCCTTACCGGCAGAAGGCCGTCGCCAGGAGGCGAGAATTCTGTCCGTTCGCTCCCATGGAATCGAACGCCTGGTTGGTACTTTCGAACAGTCTAAGCATTTCGGCTTTGTCATTCCGGACGATAAGCATTTTGATGAGGATATTTTCATTCCAGAGGGTCGGACCTTACATGCTGTGACCGGTCATAAGGTTGTATGCACTCTGACTTCTTTTGGCAGTCGGGGCAAGAAGCCGGAAGGAATTGTGACAGAGATCCTGGGCCATCGTTCGGATCCCGGGACCGACGTTCTCTCCATTGTCCGCGCTATGGGCATCGATGAAGAATTTCCGGAAGAGGTCCTTCGAAATGCAGACCGCGTTTCTGATCCGGTCAGTGTCGAGGATACCGTCGGCCGTATGGATCTGAGGAACACTCTGATGGTGACGATCGACGGAGATGATTCCAAAGATCTGGATGATGCTGTTTCTCTACAGAAGGATGGAGATCATTATCTCCTGGGAGTCCATATTGCAGATGTATCTCAATACGTCAGGGAAGGAAGCGAGCTGGACAAGGAAGCCTTGAAGCGTGGCACCAGCATTTATCTCGCAGATCGTGTGATTCCAATGCTGCCGCACACCTTATCGAACGGAATCTGTTCTCTGAATCATGACGAAGATCGTCTGGCTCTTTCCTGCCTGATGACGATCGATGCGGAGGGCCGGGTCATTGACCATCTGATCACGGAATCGGTTGTCAATATCAACTATCGGATGACCTACCATAATGTGAAGCTTATTACAATCGATCAGGATCCAAAAGCTCGAAGCCAATATCAGGAAATTACCCCCATGCTGGATGAGATGTTGAAGCTTTCTCGGATTCTTCGAAAGAGACGCCATAAAGATGGAAGCATCGATTTCAATTTTCCGGAATATGAGGCCGTTCTCGATGAGAAAGGAAGGCCCCTTGATTTTGTCCCCGAAGAACATTCTGAGGCAAATGAACTGATCGAAGAATTCATGGTGCTTGCCAACGAAACCGTGGCAGAAGAGTACTGTCGGGCAGAGCTCCCCTTCCTCTATCGGATCCATGGTGAGCCGGATAGGGATCAGATCAAGGATCTGTCCCTGTTTGTAGAGAATTTCGGTCTGACACTTCATAGATCGAATGATGGGATCCGGCCCAAGGATATCCAGCAGCTGATCGAAAAATCGGAAGAAAAGCCGGAAGGCGAGCTGATCCGCATGCTGACTTTGCGGGCCATGCAGCAAGCCAAATATTCCCCGGAATGCAGTGGCCATTTCGGCCTGGCAGCGAAATATTATTGCCATTTTACATCGCCGATCCGTCGTTATCCGGACCTTCAGATTCACAGGATCATCAAGGAAAACCTGCATCACAAGCTGGATGAAAAGAGGATCCGTCATTACCGTAAGATCCTGACTTCGGTCGCTGAGGAAAGCAGCAGCCTGGAACGTCGGGCGGACGAAGCAGAGCGGGAAGTCATGAAACTCAAAAAAGCAGAATATATGCAGGACCATCTTGGCGATGTCTATGATGGTATTATCTCCGGGATCACCGCCTGGGGCATCTATGTGCAGCTTCCAAACTCCATTGAGGGCTTGGTCCATGTTTCTACCATGATGGATGATTTCTATCACTTTGATGAAAAGAACTATTGCCTGGTTGGGGAACGCTATCGCCGTGTTTTCCGTATGAGTCAGCCGGTTCAGATCCAGGTTGCAGCTGCAGATACGGAGTCGAGGCTGATTGACTTCACTTTAGTGGACTGAGACAGTTTTCATGTAGAAAAAAACTTGCCCTGGCAAGAGTTGAATGTGAAATGATATTGTTGGAGTTAAAATAACATGGCAGACAAGAAAAAAGCACAGAATTTAATTGCGAATAATCCAAAGGCCCGCCATGACTACTTCCTTGACGAGTATATTGAATGCGGGATCGAACTGGTTGGAACGGAGGTTAAGTCCTTACGAGCCAGAAAATGCTCCATCAAGGAGGCCTGGGTCAGGATTCAGAATGGAGAGGTCTATATTTATCAAATGCATATCTCTCCTTATGAGAAGGGGAATATCTTTAACCGTGACCCGCTTCGGCCGCGGAAACTGCTTCTGCATAAGAGTGAGATCTTAAAATTGACACAGAAGATCAAGGAAAAGGGCTATACCCTGGTGCCGGTCGAGATCTATTTCAAGGGCAGCCGGGTGAAGGTGGAAATTGCCCTGGCACGAGGCAAGAAACTCTATGATAAGCGGCGGGACATCGCAGCCAAGGATCAGAAGAGAGAAGCAGAGAGAGATTTTAAGGTAAGAAATCTGAAATAGATTAGACAGGGACAGGAGTTATAAGATACGAAAAAACCGGGCTCAATGAGCCCGGTTTTTAGTAGAGCAGACGCATGAAAAAGCGAACTTCGTTCGCAGGCGTCCGCGTGCTTCATAAGGTTCCTCCCACCTCCGGTGGGCCACTCCTTATGAAAATTAGTGGACTAGACGAGAGTCGAACTCGTGTCCAAAAACCCATCCCCTGTTCTTCTACGAGCGTAGATCGATTCTTTTACATTCCCTCTGCCGTACGAGAATGATCACTCTTACGGTTTCAGTAGAGTCATGATACGTACCAATCCGCAACTCTTAGGAAAGGCCGTTTCCTGCATGTTTGAAGCCTGTATCTGTCCGTGCAGGTGCAGTCAGGCAGACTCGCTGCACTTAGGCAGCGTATGCTAAATTATTATCTTCAGCGTTTAAATTTAATTTGGGATTTACGCATCACCCTGCGGCTCGCTTCACCAGCTTCAAGATCCCTGTCGAAACCTTTACTAGCCCGTTCCATATATTTTATACGCCGATTTCCTTTCCGTCAAGAGGAAAATCTGCGATCGGATTATGTTGAACTCCTTCATATTACGAAAAGCAATTTGGTAAAATCTTTCCGCAACTGCTATAATGAGGACTGGATCATAAAGAAAATCCAAAGACTTTTCATCTGGTCGTTCTACAGGAGTATGTTATGGAAGAGGGTAAGATCTTAATTGTTGATGATGAACCAAGGATCAGAAAGCTTGTAAGAGACTTTCTGACTCGCGAGGGATATGAAGTTTTAGAAGCAGGAGATGGGGCAGAGGCCCTGCATGTTTTCAATACGCAGCATGATTTGAATCTTATCATTTTGGATGTCATGATGCCAAAAATGAACGGCTACGAGGTCTTAAAGAAGATCCGTGAGACTTCTAAGATTCCGATTATCATGCTGACAGCCAAGACTTCGGAAGAGGATGAACTCCAGGGCTTTAACCTGGGCGTTGATGAATACATTGGAAAGCCATTCAGCCCGAAGATCCTGGTTGCCCGAGTGAATGCAGTCATTCGAAGAGGCCAGACGGATAATGCCGGAGGAAACGGCGAGGTCCTGGAAGCCGGCGGCATCCGCGTTGATATCGGAGCTCATACGGCAAGTGTCGATGGAAAAGAGATCGTGCTTTCGGTCAAGGAATTCGAGCTTCTGACTTACTTTATCCAAAACAAGGGGATCGCCTTATCCAGAGATACCATCCTGAATAATGTCTGGAATTATGACTACTTCGGAGATGCACGTACCATTGATACGCATGTCAAGAAGCTTCGCGCCAAACTCGGAGACAAGGGTGATCTGATCAAGACCATCTGGGGCATGGGATACAAATTCGAAGCCTGAGCATCCAAAAAAGAAACGAGGCAAGCTGAACGAAAACATGAGAAACGAAGAGTATGAAGAAAAGAAGATCCAGGGGACCAGAAAGATTTTCTGGCAGATCTTCCTCAGCATTATTCTGATCATTGCACTGACGGTCGGTCTCTGTGTTTTGATGAATACTTTTTTCCTCGGGATCTCCTATCAGCAGGATAAGATCCGGAACATGATCTCTTCCTATGACACCTTACGGGAAGCCTCAGATCAGCATGTCTTATACAAAAATTCCTATCGGGTTACATTTGAAAATATCTGCTCGGACAACAGCCTCTCCATCATTGTGACGGAGCCGGATAATAGTATCCGGCTTTCCTCCGAGGAGGAGAAGATCAGTTACGGTATGCAGAATCAGCTGATCGGAATGATCCTGGATCTGTCCAAGGCGGATAATAAGCTGATCCGTGAAAATAGCGATTATAAGATCGTTCGTCATTTTGATACCCGTGTCAATGGGGACTTTCTGGTTCTCTATGGAAGTCTGCCGGACGGCAACACCATTCTGATCCGGACCGCCCTGGAAAGCATCCGCCAGAGCGTAGAAGTTTCCAATCGATTCCTTATGATCGCGGCTCTCCTTTCAGTTCTGATTGCAGGTTTTCTTGCCAGTGTTCTGGCCAATCACCTGACAAAGCCTATTCGGGAGCTCTCCAGGATCTCCAGAAAAATGATCCATCTGGACTTCGATGCCCGTTACAAAACAAGAAAACATCCCAATGAGATCGATGAGTTGGGGTCAAATATAAACCAGCTCTCACAGAGCCTTGAGAAGGCAATCGGTGAGTTGAAGCAGGCGAACGCAGACCTCCAGCACGATCTGGAGATCCGAAATCAGTCAGAGCAGATGAGAAAAGACTTCCTTTCCAATGTTTCTCATGAATTGAAGACACCGATCTCACTGATCCAAGGCTATGCCGAAGGGCTGGAAGAGGGCGTCTCGGACAGTCCGGAAGATCGAAAGTTCTATTGTGATGTTATTGTGGACGAAGCCAAGAAGATGAATCGCATGGTTCAAGAGCTTCTTGCCTTAAACCAGTTGGAATACGGATCGGAAAATGTCTCCATGGAGCGTTTTGATCTCGTTCCGGTGATTAAAGCGCTTCTTTCTAACCTTCGTATTGTGATCGAACAGAACGGGATCACGGTAGATTATGACGCGAAGCCCTGTCCAATCTGGGCAGATGAATTCTTTGCGGAGCAGGCCATCAATAATTTTTTGACCAATGCGATTCATTATGCAAAAAATGAGAAGATCATCCGGATCTGGACCGATAAGGCCGAAGAAAAGCCCGGCATCCGCTTGAATGTATTTAATAGCGGAGATCCCATCCCGGAAGAGAGTCTTTCACATCTTTGGGAAAAGTTCTACAAGGTGGACAAGGCCAGAACCAGAGAATATGGCGGCAGTGGGATAGGCTTGTCTCTCGTCAAGGCCGTTGCGGACAATCTGAACCGGAAATGCGGTGTCTACAATCGGCCGGACGGCGTCGTTTTCTGGATCGAATTTGATAATGCATAATGATATTGCCTAAGGAGTAAAAATGTCAGCAATAGATAACGATTGGCTGGAGCCTTTATCAGAAGAATTTAAGAAACCATACTACAGGAAACTCTATGAGACGGTGAATCAGGAATACCGGACCAGGCAGATCTTTCCGCCGGCTCAGGATCTCTTCAAAGCCTTTCATATGACGCCTCTGCATCAAGTGAAAGTTGTCATCTTAGGCCAGGATCCCTATCACGAACCGGGGCAGGCGGAAGGAATGAGCTTTTCCGTACAGCCCGGTGTCGAGATCCCTCCGAGCCTTGTCAATATTTATAAGGAACTTCATGATGACCTGGGTTTAAGGATCCCCAATAACGGGCATCTGGAAAAATGGGCAAAAGAGGGCGTATTCCTCTTGAACACGGTGCTTACGGTCCGTGCCCATCAGGCCTTTTCTCACCGGGGCATAGGCTGGGAGGAATTTACCGATGCAGCGATTCGCGCCATTGACCGGGAGAATCGTCCCATCGTCTTCATGCTCTGGGGCAGACCGGCCCAGGAGAAGGAAAAACTTTTGACCAAAAATCCCCTTCATCTGGTTTTGAAAGCTCCCCATCCCAGCCCTTTATCTGCCTATCGGGGCTTTTTCGGCTGCAGGCACTTCAGTAAATGCAATGCCTTTTTGGAAGCACACGGCGAGAAAGCGATCGACTGGCAGATCGAGGATATCTGAAATTCATCTTGCAAAGCGTGAACGAATAAGCTAATCTTAAATTAAATTAAGGACCCATGCGACTGGCGGAAAGTGGAAGAACCACAGGGAGTATGGATGTCAGAATTGTCGACCGCCTGGGCAAATAGCAGGATTTACCTGTTGTTTTCTCAGGCGGTTTTTTTATGCAAAGGAGGAGTTCATGAAATTACTGAGCGTTTCAGAAGCAGTCGGTCACAACCCTTATCCGGGACGTGGCATCCTGGTCGGAAAGTCCGAGGACGGGAAATATGCAGTAACGGCCTACTTCATCATGGGCCGGTCGGAGAACAGCCGAAACCGCATTTTCGTAGAAGAAGGCGAGGGCATCCGGACAGAGGCCTTTGATCCCGCAAAACTTGAGGAT
Organism: Lachnospiraceae bacterium; assembly: GCA_029100405.1. Taxonomy (GTDB): domain Bacteria; phylum Bacillota; class Clostridia; order Lachnospirales; family Lachnospiraceae; genus Lachnocurva. Next base: position 26,696 of record JAQXPG010000038.1, read on the forward strand.
CCGAGCCTGATCATCTATGCGCCGGTTCGCCTCCTCGGTTCTGATCTCATTGTGACAAATGGAGACCAGACCGACACGATCTATGAGAATCTGAAGAAAGGCCAGACTTTCGAAGAATCCCTTCGCTGCCGTCAGTTTGAACCGGATGGCCCGAATTATACGCCTCGGATCTCTGCTGTTTTACACTTTGCGCCGGAATTCTCCTTTGAGATGTCAATCTTAAAGTCCTACGATGGGGATCCGGAATGTAACGCCCGGTATACATTTTCCTATGATCACCCCATTCAGGGCGAGGGCCGTTTTATTCATACTTATGTAAGCGACGGGAATCCGCTTCCTTCTTTCGAAGGCGAGCCGGAGCGAGTAAAGATCCATGGCGATCTTGACAGCTTTACGAAAGAACTCTGGGAAAACTTAAACCCGGACAATAAGGTCTCTCTCTTTGTCCGTTTTGTGGATCTTTCGAACGGAAAGTATGAGACCCGGATCTGCAACAAGAATCAGTAAGAAAGCATAGAAAACATAGAAAGAAGGAAAAAAGATGAACGAACTTGCTTTAAAATATGGTTGTAACCCCAATCAGAAGCCTTCCCGGATCTACATGGAAGACGGATCGGATCTTCCGGTCAAGGTCTTAAACGGAAAGCCCGGATATATCAACTTCCTGGATGCCTTGAATGGCTGGCAGCTGGTTTCCGAACTGAAGAAGGCAACCGGATTACCTGCTGCCGCATCTTTCAAGCATGTTTCTCCGGCAGGCGCTGCGGTTGGTCTTCCTTTGACCGATATCGAAAAACATATCTACTGGGTGGACGATATGGATATGGAATTTACTCCCCTGGCAAATGCCTATGCCCGTGCAAGAGGCGCTGACCGGATGTCTTCCTTCGGTGACTTCATTTCGCTTTCCGATGTCTGTGATATTGCAACAGCTAAGATCATCAAGCGGGAGACCAGTGACGGCGTTATAGCGCCGGGTTATGAGCCTGAGGCTCTTTCGATCTTAAAATCCAAGAAGAAGGGGAATTACAATGTGATTGAGATCGACCCGACTTATGTCCCGAATCCGATCGAGAAGAAGCAGGTCTTCGGTGTCACCTTCGAGCAGGGCAGAAATGAGCTTCATATCGGTCCGGATTTCTTCGACAATATTGTGACAGAGAACAAGGATCTGCCGGAAAGCGCTAAGATCGATCTGACCATCTCCATGATCACTTTGAAGTATACCCAGTCCAATTC
>JAQXPG010000039.1 GCA_029100405.1 Lachnospiraceae bacterium
CTGTAATAGTATAACTAGTACAGATAGGACAGAAAGGAGATGCTTATGAATTTCCTTGATTATCAGGATCCGAGGCCGATTTACGAGCAGATCGCTGATATGTATCAAAAACTGATACTGAAGGGAGCTTTATCTGCCGATGAGCCTATGCCGTCGGTTCGAAAACTCGCAGTCGAGCTTTCGACAAATCCGAATACAGTGCAGAAAGCATATGCACTGCTGGAACAGAAAGGATTTATCTATTCCGTCAAAGGGCGGGGAAACTTTGTGAAGGTCGATCCTGAGCTTCGGAAGAAGAGAAAGGCTGAATTGAAAGCTGAACTGGAAGAGATTTTTCTTGAGGCGGAAGAAGTCGGGATCAGCAGAACGGAACTTTTAGAGGATGATGGAAAGGACGGGGAACAATGATTGAGGCAAAGCATGTCAGTAAATTCTTCGATTCTTCACCGGCGCTTACGGATGTAAGCCTGACTATAGCGGATGGTGAAATCACAGGTCTTGTCGGAACCAATGGAGCAGGAAAGAGTACACTTCTGCGTCTGATCGCCGGCGTTCTGAAGGCAGACAAGGGCCAGATCACCGTAGATGGAAAAACCAGCTGGGACAATCCGGCTGCCAAGGCAGAGTTCGTCTTTGTATCGGATGATCCCTATTTTCTTGGAAATGCAACTCCCAGGGCTATGGAAGCCTATTATAAGAGCCTCTATCCGGCCTTTGATTCGAAGAAATTCGATAAGCTTCTCTGGTCCTTTGCTCTGAATCCGGCCCAGAGAGTCCAGACCTTTTCCAAGGGAATGCGGCGGCAGCTGGCCATTGTTCTGGCCATCTGCACGAATACCAGGTATGTGCTTCTGGACGAGACCTTTGACGGTTTGGATCCGGTCATGCGGACGGCAGTGAAGTCTCTTTTTGCGGACGAGATGGCAGACCGGGGATTCACGCCCCTGATCTCCTCCCACAGCTTAAGGGAACTGGAGGACATCTGCGATCATGTGGGTCTTCTTCACAAGGGCGGTCTTCTTTTATCCGAGTCCATCGATGAAATAAAGACTGGCCTCTTGAAATTACAGTGTGTATTCCAGGACGAATCCTCCGTAAAGGAACTGGCCGGGTCGGTAAAGATTCTTTCGGACGAACGTCAGGGTAAGCTTCATGTGATGACCGTCAAGGCTACAAGAGAGGAGATCACAGAGATCTTTTCCCATATTGATACGATCTTCTTTGAAATACTGCCTCTGACACTGGAGGAACTGTTTATCGCAGAAACGGAAGGAGCGGGATATGATGTCAGAAAACTCATCATTCAGTAACTTCATTGCTTTACAGAAAAATATTACGAAGAGACGGAAGTGGCTGGTCGTTCTGGCTTTTGTAACCTACCTCCTCTATAATGTCGGATTTCTTCTTCTCTTTCTTTCGCAGAATAGCCAGAGGGGGCTCAAAAGAAGTTCATTGATTTTGAATGCAGCGAATGTACTGGGGCCCTATTCCATGAACGGTATCATTACTGCAGTCGGATCGGTTCTTCTGGCCATTGAAGGCTTCCGCTGGCTGTCCAACCGCCAGATGCTGGACTTCTATGAAAGCCAGCCCTTTTCCAGAAATGCACATTTTATTGCAGTCTATATCAACAGCGTGCTGATCCTGTTCTTATCGCATTTTACAGGAACCCTTCTTGGTCTGCTGTCGATGGCTGCCTATCGTGTCTGCAGCGTGAAAGCCGTTGAGAGTGCATTTTTCTGCCTGGGCCTGGATCTGACCATCTTTCTGGCCATTTTCTCCGTATCGGTTCTGGCCGTTATGCTGACCGGAAATCTGGTGGTTTCCGTTCTGGCCACGATTGTTCTCCTGGTTTTTGAACCGGCTTTTAAGATGAGCCTGAATTTCTGCATGCGGCTTTTACCCAACTTTGGTGGATCTGAGATCTCCTATCACGGGATCTTTTCCCCGATTCTTTCTCTGGGTAGGCAGGGCGGTATCGGAATTCCGGAGAATCTGTTCTGTGCAGCCATTGTAACAGCAGCCGCCTTTGCCCTCTATCATTTCCGGAGAAATGAAGATGCAGGAAAGACCGTGCCGTTGAAGGCCGTCAGAGTGATCGCGAAGATCCTTCTGATCCTTCTACTTTCCCTTCTGATCGGTGTCTCCTGCTATGGCAGTTCCGGCACGCTTCGGGATTCTGTGATCGCCATTATCATTTCAGCTGTCCTGATCGGCGGCCTGATGGAGACAATCTACAATTCCGATGTCCGAAAGGCCTTCCGGGGCATGGGCTACACAGCCATCGGCTGCATCCTGTCCCTTGCGATTCTTCTATCCTGCGGTCTGGATTTCTTCGGCTATGGACACTGGATACCGGACAAGAGCCAGGTTGTCAGTGCCTGGATCGGTCCGTCTGGAAGCAATAAATTTGAAAGCAAGTATATGGAGCTTACGGATATTGATGCCGTCAATGCGCTTCTGAAGGCGGGAGAAAACAAGGAAGATGATGAGGATACCCTCTATTCCGTACAGATCGCCTATCGGATGAAAAGCGGAAAGGTGAAGGCCCGCAATGTTTCCATACCGTCTTCTTCCGAGGATCTTATGAAAAAGATCATCGACAGTAAGAAATTCAGAGAGGGGTACTTCACCGTCTACCACGATGAAAAAATCAGGAATCATCTGAGATCGGCCTATATTTCCTATCAGAACTTTGACTACAGCGCGGATGCGGACGGTAGCCGTATGGCAGAGAACCCCAAGGTCTATGAGAAGATCCGGACCGCCTACATGAAGGACCTGGAAAGCTATAATTATGAGACCGAGGCTTATAAGTCGGAGATCGGGGAGATCACGGTTGACCTGACTCTGGGCGGCCGGCAGACAGAGTACTGTGAGATTCCAGTTTATCAGTCCTTTACAAATACCATAGAAGTCCTGAAGGACAATGATCTCTATGTGGAGCCGGCAGAGCTGACGGAGGAGACAAATACCTACGGATCTTTCTATGTACATCCGGAGAAGCTCAGCTACTGAGTCGATATACGGATTCCATAGGAACCATGTGAATGTCAGCTGCTGATCGTGAAATACGGATTCCCTTGGAATCTTGTGACAGATCCGTTTCAGATTCAAAAACCCCCAATTTTGAAAACAGGCTGCGCTTGCAGTCTGTTTTCGTATATACTGGAAGAATCCTGCGGAGAAATATAGACCATTTCAATCGAGGATTTGCAGCATAATCTTCAGGAGAAATATAGACCATTTTCATCGAGGACAAGTGGTAGAGTTCAGGTGAAAAATCAGGCAGCAAAAAAATATGAGAAAAAATATAAAATCCGCTTGACACTCATATCAAAAAAGAGTAAAGTACATGAAGTCGGCACGAGAGAGCGCCGACACAACAAAGCACTTTGATAACTGAACAATGAAACAACCTTGAAAGATTCTAAACGAGAGAATTTTTTAAAGAACGCGTTATGGTAAAACATAACAAACCTAAAAGCAGTAAAGCGAAGGAAACGAATGACTAGCGCATTCGAGACCAGAAAATCAAACTTTTAACATGAGAGTTCGATCCTGGCTCAGGATGAACGCTGGCGGCGTGCTTAACACATGCAAGTCGAA
>JAQXPG010000040.1 GCA_029100405.1 Lachnospiraceae bacterium
AGTACGAGAGGACCGGGCTGGACGGACCACTGGTGTATCAGCTGTCTACCAAAGGCATCGCTGAGTAGCCAAGTCCGGAAGGGATAAACGCTGAAGGCATCTAAGCGTGAAGCCCCCCCTGAGATGAGATATCCCGTCCTATAAGGACATAAGATCCCTTGAAGAGTACAAGGTAGATAGGTCAGAGGTGGAAGTGCCGTAAGGCATGGAGCTGACTGTTACTAATCGATCGAAGGCTTGATCAAGAAGGTTTATAAGTGTAAGTTGGAAAGTCATCTTTTCTAGTTTGATCTTTCGGATCAGACGGTGTTTCAATCCTGACGGATTGAAACTGGTCACGATTTCTTCGAAATCGTGACAGGCTATATGAAGTTTTGAAGGAACGATAGAGGGCTATAGTTCAGTTGGTAGAACGTTGGTCTCCAAAACCAAATGTCGAGGGTTCAAGTCCTTCTGGCCCTGTTAACCGGTGAGGTGATTCACCGGTTATTTTTTTGAAAAAATTCGACAAATGGAAACTGTTTTTCTTGAAATCGTTTCCAAAACGTGTTATATTATTGCCCGGTGCGACGATTGATTATATCAACGTACTGTAATATATGTGGCAGTAGATATTCTTTATCTTAGTTCTAACTAAGCTGCCGAAAGGAGTTTTATTTATGAAGAAATTTACTATTATGCTGAATTCAGCAGAAGATGCACAGGAGTTTGTAAATGCTGCTTCCCAGTGTAACTTTGATATCGATCTATATAGCGGAAGCATTGCATTAGATGCCAAGTCTCTTCTCGGAGTACTGACAATGGGAACCAAACGGCTCCTTCAGGTTGTAGCCCAGAAGAGAGATGCTGAATTCGAGAGAGCTGCTTCGAAGTTTATGGTTGCTGCCTGAGTTTATTACGGATTTCTCTAAACGATTTAATTCTACCGGATTTCTTTCAAGTCGAATGAATTCATCGTACGAGAGTCGAATGGATTCATAGTAGAATTAGAAATGGATACCTGTTGAATTCCAAGTGTTGGAATTCGGCAGGTTTTTTTCGTTCTTAGAATTGATACCTGTTGAATTCCAAGGATTGGAATTTGGCAGGTTTTTTCTTTCTTAGTTTTGCTGCCATTTTCTTCATCTTCCGGCATGGGTTTGGCAAGTGTTTTTTTCATGGTCTGCCTGTGCTATCATAGTTACCATGAATACAAGACTGGATGCACAAACGAGGCCTGTCCTCCATATTTCTGTTCGGAATCTCGTGGAATTTCTCCTCCGCTCCGGGGACATTGATGATCGTACCGGTTCTCAGGATCCCTATAAGTCCATGCAGGCCGGGAGCCGGATCCATCGGAAGATCCAGAAGAGCATGGGATCTGATTATCATGCCGAGGTGCCGCTTTCCATCATCCGCTCCTTCGGTGATTATGACCTGATGATCGAAGGCAGAGCAGATGGAGTCTTTATGAATGAGGAGATCCCTTATGGCATCGATGAGATCAAAGGCGTTTACCTGGATCTCGACGCTATGAAGGAACCAATACCTGTCCATCTGGCCCAGGCGAAAGTCTATGCCTATATCATCGGCCAGGCCCATCAGCTTTCTTCTGTTTTTGTCCGGATGACCTATTGTAACCTGGACACCGAGGACATCCGCCGTTTCGAGGAGGACATCTCCTTCGAGGAGCTGAGTACCTGGTTTTCGAATCTGATCGACTGCTACCAACGCTGGGCCGACTTCCAGATCCATTGGAAGAAGACATCTCTTCAGTCCATCCATGACATTTCTTTTCCTTATAAATATAGACCCGGCCAGCATCATCTGATCGGGTCGGTTTATCATACCATTTTAGAGAATAAGATCCTTTTCATCCAGGCACCGACCGGTTCGGGCAAAACCCTGGCAACCATATATCCTGCCATCAAAGCAGTGGGAGAGGGTTTAGGCGAGCGAATCTTTTATTTAACAGCAAAGTCTGTCACCAAGAAAGTTGCCATCGATACGATCGAGCTCCTTTCCAAGGGCGGTTATCGGGGTAAGACCGTAGAATTGACTGCCAAGGACAGGATCTGTCCTCTAAAAGAGCGCTCCTGCAACCCGGACGACTGTCCCTATGCCCTGGGACATTTCGACCGCGTCAATGATGCTGTCTATGATTTTCTGACCGGATCCGACCTCTTCACCAGGGAAAAGATTCAGGAATTTGCCATCGAGCGCAAGGTTTGTCCATTTGAGTTTAGTCTGGATCTCTCTTCCTGGTGTGACAATATCATCTGTGACTATAATTATGTCTTCGATCCCACAGCTTATCTCAAACGTTTCTTCGGCGAGGGCGAGCGGGCCAATGCCATTTTTTTGATCGATGAAGCTCATAATCTGGTGGACCGGAGCCGGACCATGTATTCAGCGACTCTTGTCAAGGAAGACCTCCTCCATATCAAAAAGATCCTGAAGAACCGTGCCAGGAAGGTTTGTACCCAGCTGGATCGGGTCAACCGGGCGATGCTGGAGTGGAAGAGGGATTGCGAGAAAGTCCTTCTCCTGCCTGAGATCGATGCCTTTACCTTCAAATGCATGAATCTGGCCTCTGAATTGGAGAAATTCCTGGAGAAGCGGATCTCTTTCCCGGAACGGGATGAAGTGGTCGAATTCTATTTCAATCTGAGGAATTTTCTGGACCGGACCGAGGAAATGGACGAGCGCTACCGGATCTATTGTGACTACGGGGAAGACGGGACTTTTCGCGTCCATCTCTTTTGTATGGATCCCTCCAGACAGCTCCAGACCCGGCTGGACCGCTCCAAAGGCACGGTCTTCTTTTCAGCGACTTTCCTGCCGGTCCGCTATTATAAAAACCTGCTCTGCACCGAGGAAAATCCCTATGCCGTCTACGCAGAGACCGTTTTCCGCCGGGACCAGTCCTGCATTCTGATCGGGACGGATGTCACAAGTCGTTACAGAGAACGCGGGGATCATATATATCTACGCTATGCCCTATATTTAGCCGCAATGGTCAAAGCAAAGCCCGGGAATTATATGGCCTTCTTTCCTTCCTACCGTTTTCTGGAAAATGTATACCAGGCCTTTCTTCTTCATTGTCCGCCGGGCCTTCTTACGATCGCACAATCCTCCGGTATGGGGGATTCCGAGCGGGCAGAATTTCTGGCCAATTTTGAGGAAGATCACCCTTCGGGACTTCTGGGCTTTTGTGTCATGGGCGGGCTCTTTTCGGAGGGGATCGATCTGACTTCGGACCGCCTGATCGGGGCGGCTATCATTGGCACCGGCCTGCCTCAGGTCAATATCGAGCAGAATCTTCTGAGGGATTATTTCGATCAGGCTGAGGAGACCAGGCAGGAAGGCTTCTCCTATGCCTATGTCTATCCGGGCATGGCCAAGGTCCTCCAGGCAGCCGGCCGCGTCATCCGGACCGAAAAGGATCGGGGTGTCATCCTCCTTCTGGACCAGCGCTTTCTCTGGAGTGACTATAAAAAAATTCTCCCCAGAGAGTGGGGAGAAATCGAGACTTGTACCGTGGATACGGTGGGAGGACAGCTGGAGAATTTCTGGAAGCAGGTGGAAGAGGAGGATCCCGGGCTTACTTCGGATTCTGCAGTAGAAAAACCCGGTCCTGCTCCGGATTCGGCAGTAGAAAAACCCGGTCTTGCTCCGGATTCTGCAGTAGAAAAAACCGGTCCTGCTCCAGCTTCTGCAGTAGAAAAACCCGGTCCTGCTCTGGATTCTGCAGGAGACGATTCCACGTTTATCCAAGATTCGGAAGTAAGCCTAAAAAAGCTTTGACAGAGGCATTCTGCGGCAGGTTGGGATCTGCTGCGGCAACGATGCGGCGGGCCGGAATGGTCTCGGTGAGAGACAGGATCTTCAGGTTGTGCTTGTCCTTCATGCTTTCTTCCTCTCGCTCCTTAATGCAGTAGTCTGGAACGAAGGAGATGCCAAGGCCGATCCGTGACAAGTCGATCAGAAGGTCATTACTGGACAGGCGGACATCCGGGACAAGCTCCAGCTGGTGCTTTAAGAAAAGCTTGTGGAGGTAGTCGCTGGTGGTACTTTTCCGGTCCAGCATGAGAAGGGGATATTCACTGACTTGTTTTAAGGTCATGGGCTTGTCCGGGAAGGAAAAGAAGTTCGGATTTCCGATGAAGACATCCCGAAATTCTGCGACCGACTGGGTGATACAGGACGGTGAGAGAGAAGCATTGGGGTAGTTTACGAGGATGAGGTCTACATTTCCCTGCTCGAGAAGCTCGACACAGCCGAAGGAGGTGGCATTGGTGATCCTGATCGGCACCTGGGGGTAGGCTTTATGGAACTGTTCGAGGTAAGGCACCAGGAAATAGCGGCAGATCGTGTCGCTTGCACCGATGTGGAGCTGGCCGAACTGCATGGCAGCGTCGTCCGACAGGGTCTCCTCGCCGCGGCGGATGAGGTTGATCGCAGGCTCGATGTGCTTCATCAGAAGCTCGCCGGCCGGCGTCAGGCTGACTTTCTTCGTGGTGCGGTAGAAGAGAGGCTGGCCCAGCTTTTTCTCCAGGGTCTTGATGGACTGGGAGACCGCCGACTGGGAAATATAGAGCACCTTGCTGGCTTCCGAGAAGCTTAAGGAAGATGCAACATAATAGAAGACCTTGTACAGTTCGTAATTTACGTCCATGTGAAACCTTTCTTATTCTTTCTTATTTAAACTTTAAACCTCTTATTTTTTAAACTTTAAACCTCTTATTTACGATAGCGCCAGTCCGGGATTCAAGTGCAATTATCGTAATACAGCCTGAACTTCAAAATTACGATAGCATCAGACCGGGATTCAAGTGCAATTATCGTAATACAGTCTGAATTTCAAAATCACGATAGCGCCAGACCGGGATTCAAGTGAAATTATCGTAATACAGCCTGAATTTCAAAATCACGATAGTGAAAGCAGCCACTTACTATCGTAAAAAACAAAGTCAGCTTGTATTACGATATTTCAAGCAAAAAAGCCGGCTTTTCGAGGCCATAACTATCGTATTTTGAAAATTTTCCTTCTATTACGATAAATTTGTCCGCCAAGTGTCGCCAAGTGTCGCCAAGTGTCGCCATGCGCTCCTGCTAAGGATTGTTTGCATGTACATGCGTCCCTGCTAAGGATTGTTTGTATGTCCCCTGCATGTATTATATTAGTAACAATAATATAATACAAGGTATCATATAAATTCAACTTATAAATTGATTTATTA
>JAQXPG010000041.1 GCA_029100405.1 Lachnospiraceae bacterium
TCGATGAAGGAACCGGTACCGCCGGCACAGATCCCGTTCATTCTCTGTTCTACATTTCCATTCTCAAAATAGATGATTTTTGCATCTTCACCGCCGAGCTCGATGGCGACATCGGTCTGTGGCGCATAGTGGGTCAGGGCAGTGGATACTGCGATGACCTCCTGGGTAAAGGAGATACCGAGATGCTTGGCAAGAGTCAGTCCGCCGGATCCTGTGATGATGGGAGCAACGGTGATATCGCCGGTGATCTGATAAGCTTTCTCTACCAGTCCGTGAAGGGTTTCCCGAATGTTGGCAAAATGCCTTTCATAATCGGAGAAGATGAGTTTATCTTCCGGGTCCAGAACGGCAACCTTAACGGTTGTGGATCCGATATCGATGCCCATCTTATAGAGGTTGTTATTTGACATAAATGTCATCCTTCCTTAATAGTAACAAGTACTGCCGAATCATTTGATCGGACAGTCGGGTCAATCTCGTGAGACTTGTCTTTTCCCTTTCGGGCCAAGGGACCATGTGCGTTTGCCCCGAAGAGGATACGGATAAGATCACGCGTTCGATTTAGCATTATAATAAGAAAGAGATAGAAATACAAACCAAAACAGACATTCTTTAGAGATTGTTTAGAAATCTTATGGACAGGTGTGGCAATCTCTGTCTTCGTTGACAAGAGTCAGATTGAAATTTATAATGAGGAATGATTTTGTATTCATTTTTTGTGGAGCTACTATATGTGGGATAATTTAGAAAGAAAATTTGGCAAATATGCCGTAAGGCATCTGATGAATTATCTGATTGGCGGCTATATCCTGGGATATTTCTTTGTCCTCGGGCAGCAGATCCTGAAGGTACCCTATCTGTCTTACATGACCCTGGACCCTTATCAGATCATTCATGGATCTCCCTTTCCTCAGATCTGGAGGCTGATCACCTGGGTCCTGATCCCGCCTTTCGGAAGCGGATTCATCAATTTTATTTTCGGTGTCATCATGATGATCTTCTACTGGCAGCTGGGAACTGTTCTGGAACGAACCTGGGGAACCTTCCGCTTTAATGTCTTTATCTGGAGTGGAATTCTCTTTACGATCATCGGTTCTTTCCTCCTCTATGCCGTCTATGCAGCACAAGGATATCCTGCCATTACTCTATCAACCATGATGGCATTGCAGGCATCGGTTATTTCGACGAACTATATCAACCTGTCCATTTTTCTGGCTTTTGCTCTTTGCTATCCGGATATGCAGGTCATGCTCTATTTCATCATTCCGATCCGGATGAAGTGGTTATCCATTGTCTATGTGGTCTTTACGGTGATCGATTTGTTCCGTTACATTTCTGCAGGCATATTCAGTGGAGTGGTAGAAATTGTGGCTTCTTTCCTAAGCTTTTGGATCTTCTATCTGTCTACGAGGGGCTCTTACCATGTTTCCTTCCGCCAGGCACAGAGAAGGCAGGCTTTCAAGAAGGCTTATGGGAATTTTAAGTCCGGTTTCCAGAAGGAAAAACAGGATGACGGTCCCAAACCCCGTCATAAATGCTGTATCTGCGGCAGGACAGATATTTCCAATCCGGAACTGACCTTCCGGTATTGCAGTAAGTGTAATGGCAATTATGAATATTGCCAGGATCATCTGTTCACGCATACCCATGTGAAATAAAGATGTTTCATCAATAGATAGAAAGAGTAAAGAAGGTTTAAAATGGCAGCAGAAGTTACCGAAACAATCACCGGCACGAAGAATTTTATTGAACTTGAGATTGATAAGGACCTTGCAGAGGGCAGGTACAGTGAAGTTGTTACCCGTTTTCCTCCGGAACCTAACGGCTATCTCCATATCGGACATGCCAAGTCTATTCTCTTGAATTACGGTATTGCCAAAGAATATCACGGACGTTTCAATATGCGTTTCGATGATACCAATCCGACCAAGGAGAAAAATGAATTTGTAGAATCCATTCAGAAGGATATTGAATGGCTGGGCGCTGACTTTGGCGGGGTGGTTCATTATGCGTCCGATTATTTCGACCAGATGTATGAGATCGCAGAAGATCTGATCAAAAAGGGTAAGGCCTATGCCTCCGATCTGACCGCGGATGAGATCCGGGAATACCGTGGCACCCTGACGGAACCCGGAAAGGATGACCCGAACTGCAAGCGGCCGGCTGAAGAATCTTTACAGATTTTCCGCGATATGAAAGCCGGGAAATATAAGGATGGCGAGATGGTCATCCGTGCCCGGATCGATATGGCTTCTCCCAATATCAATATGAGAGATCCGATCATTTATCGTGTGGCCCATATGTCTCATGTCAGGACCGGGGATAAGTGGTGCATTTATCCCATGTACGATTTCGCCCATCCGATCGAGGATGCCATCGAGGGAGTTACTCACTCTCTCTGCACTCTGGAATTTGAAGATCACAGACCTCTCTATGATTGGGTGGTTCGTGAGGCCGGTTTCCCCCATCCGCCGAGACAGATCGAGTTTGCCAAGATGTATCTCACCAATGTGATTACCGGAAAGCGCTATATCAAGCGCCTGGTAGAAAATGGCACCGTAGACGGCTGGGATGATCCCCGCCTGGTATCTATTGCAGGTCTTCGCCGCCGTGGTTTCACACCGGAATCCATTCAGAACTTTGTCCGTCTGACCGGAATCAGTAAGAGCAATGCCTCCATCGATTATGCAGAACTGGAGTACTGTATCCGTGAAGACTTAAAGCTTCGCGACAGCCGTGTGATGGCAGTCATGCATCCTCTGAAGCTTGTCATTGACAACTATCCGGAAGGAAAGACCGAGTATCTGACCGTTCCGAACAATAAGGAAAACGAAGCCCTTGGAAGCCGTGAAGTTCCCTTCAGCCGTGAGGTCTATATTGAAGCGGACGATTTCATGGTAGAACCTCCGAAGAAGTATAAGAGACTTTATCCGGGCAATGAAGTCCGCCTGATGAATGCCTATTATGTGACCTGCACATCCTACGAAAGCGATGAAAACGGCAATGTGACCGTAGTTCACTGCAACTATGATCCAGAGACCCGGGGCGGTGATTCTCCGGACGGCCGTAAGGTCCGCGGCACCATTCACTGGGTCAATGCTGAGACTGCAGTTTCCGCAGAAGTTCGTCAGTATGAGAATATCGTAAATGAAGAGCTTGGCGTTTATAACGAGGATGGAAGTGTCAATGTCAATCCGAATTCCAAGACGGTCCTGCATGCATTTATTGAACCGGTTGTGAAGGACGCCAAGGCTTATGACAGTTTTCAGTTTGTCCGAGATGGATTCTATTGCGTTGACTGCAGGGATTCCCGCCCGGATCATCTGGTCTTCAATCGTGTTGTTTCTTTGAAGTCGAGCTATAAGCTCCCGGCGAAGAATTAAGAAGGCCGGACATGAAAGGATACCATTACAGACTGCGCACCCGCGCCAAGGTTTTTCTGATCCTGCTTATTGCATGGATGAGTCTGATTTTTATCATGTCATCCATGCCGGGAGAAGAATCGACAGACCTGTCCAATATCTTTCTTCGCCTGGGCAATCGCTTTCTTCTCTGGATCGCGCCGGGCACAAGCCTGGCCTTTCGATCCTTTCTGGTAAGAAAGGCTGCTCATGTGACGGAATATCTGATCCTGGAGATCCTCATGGTTTTCACTCTTCGGGAGTGGATACGATCGAAGAATAAGGATGTCATGCGAAAGGGCTTTTACTTTGAACTCTTGCTTCGACCCTTCCTTCTTGGCATCGCCTATGCCGGATCGGATGAATTCCATCAATACTTTATCAGTGAGAGATCCGCTCAATGGAAAGACGTGATAATCGATTCCATCGGTCTTTTTCTGGGACTTCTCCTGTCCTGGCTGATTTTGAACATTCTCTATCGGCGGGGCTTACAAAGGACAACATTGAGTTGATCAGCATGAGATCAGAAGCAGATCTATAAAAAAGGAAAAGAATTAGAATGAAAGAATTAATTGATTTGATCACAGATGAGATGAAAAAAGGCTTCGTGAAAGCCGGCTACGATGACAAATATGCCAATGTAACCGTCTCCAACCGGCCGGATCTCTGTGAGTATCAGTGTAACGGAGCGATGCCGGCTGCCAAAGAATACCATAAGGCTCCGCTTGAGATCGCAAGAGAGATTGCAGCTCAGTTAGAAGAAAGCAATGTCTTCTCCAGTGTGGAAGCGGTAAAGCCGGGCTTTATCAACTTAAAAATTCAGAATGCCTATCTGTCTGACTATGTCAATGCCATGCGTATGGATCATGAGCGCTGCGGAGCAGACAAGGTGCCGAATCCGAAAACCATTATGATCGATTATGGCGGACCCAATGTCGCAAAGCCCCTGCATGTCGGACATCTTCGTTCCGCAGTGATCGGTGAGAGTATCAAGAGGATCCTTTCCTTTGCCGGAAACCGTGTCATCGGAGATATTCATCTTGGTGACTGGGGAACCCAGATGGGTCTCATCATCACAGAGTTAAAACTTCGTAAACCGGATCTGGTTTACTTTGAGCCGGATTATGACGGAGACTATCCGACCGAGCCGCCCTTTACGATCAGTGAGCTCGAAGAAATCTATCCGACCGCTTCCAAGAAGTCCAAGGAAGATGAAGAATATCACAAGAAAGCTCTGGAGGCTACCGCAGAACTTCAGAAGGGAAGACGCGGTTATCGGGCACTCCTTTCTCATATTCTGAATGTATCCGTTACGGATCTGAAGAAAAATTACGAGCGCCTGAATGTCTCCTTTGAACTCTGGAAGGGGGAGAGTGACGCCCAGCCCTATATTGCCCCTATGGTCAAGATGATGAAGGATAAGGGACTGGCCTATGAATCCGAAGGAGCCCTTGTCGTTGATGTGAAGGAAGACTCCGACAAGAAGGAGATCCCACCCTGTATGATTTTAAAATCGGATGGCGCAGCTCTCTATAATACGACAGACCTTGCAACTCTGGTCTGGAGAATGGAAGACTATCATCCGGACAAGATCGTCTATGTCGTAGACAAGAGACAGGAACTCCACTTTGTTCAGGTCTTCCGCTGTGCCAGAAAGACCGGCATCGTCGGACCGGATACCGAGCTTGATTTCGTCGGCTTCGGTACCATGAACGGAAAAGACGGCGGGCCTTTCAAGACCAGAGACGGCGGTGTTATGCGTCTGTCTCTGCTTCTGGATGAAGTCAATCAGGGCATGTATGAGAGGATCAAGTCCAACTCCGACCTTTCCGAAGAGGAAGCCAAAAAGACCGCAAAGCAGGTTGCACTGGCTGCGATTAAGTATGGCGACCTGATGAACCAGGCTTCCAAGGACTATATTTTCGATATCGATCGTTTCTCTGCCTTCGAAGGAAATACCGGCCCTTACATCCTCTATACCATTGTCCGGATCAAGTCGATCCTGAATAAATATAAGGCATCCGGAAAGAAGGCTTCGGAATATTCCATTCAGGAGCCGGCAAGCGAGAGTGAGAAGGATCTGATGCTGATCCTGGCCCGCTTCAACCAGGCGATCCGCCTTGCAGCCCAGGAGATGGCTCCGCATAAGGTCTGCGCCTATGTCTATGATCTGGCAGAAGCCTTGAACCGTTTCTACCATGAGACCAGGATCTTAAGTCAGGAGAATGAGTCGGTTCAGGGAAGTTATATCAATCTTTTGGATCTGACCCGCCGCGTATTAGAGCAGTGCATTGATCTCTTGGGATTCTCTGCACCGGAACGAATGTAAAACTAATGAGTCTTGCACTCATATCCTTTGCAGATCGTAGATAGAATCGAGGAATTATATGACTACTATTGATATTTATTCCGGCTTTCTCGGAGCCGGTAAGACGACATTCATGAAGAAGATGATTGCTGAGGCTTATAAAGACGAGAAGGTTGTAATCGTAGAGAATGAATTCGGTGAGATCGGTATCGACTCCGGTTTCTTAAAGGATACCGGAATTACCGTATCAGAGATCAATGGCGGCTGCGTCTGCTGTACTTTGGTCGGTGACTTCACCAAGAACCTGCATGAGGTCATAGAGACCTATCATCCGGACCGGATCCTGGTAGAGCCATCGGGTGTAGCAAAGCTTTCTGATGTTATGGTCTCCGTCATGGATGTGGCAAAAGCAGAAGAAAATGTAGAGATGGGCGCACTTGTTACCGTCATCAATGCTTTGAAAGCCAGAAAACAGATGAAGGCTTTCGGAGAATTTTTCATTGATCAGATCGAACATGCCACGACCATCGTTCTTTCCCGTACCCAGAAGGCAGACCAGGAAATGCTGGAGTTTTGCACCAAAGAGATCCAGGAACATAATCCGAAGGCTACGGTGATCACAACTCCCTGGGACGAACTGTCCGGCGAAACCATCCAAAAGACTATTGAGGGTAAGGACAGCCTGGAAGTTCAGGAACTTGCCGAGCTTCACCACGCAGAGGAAGAGGAGCACCATCATCATCACCATCATCATGATCATCATGATGGAGAAGAGTGTTGTTGTGGTCTTGATCATGCTGAGCATGATCAAGACAAGGGCCATGATGATCATGCTTCGCATAGTCATGATCATGCTGCGCATGATCATGACAAGGATCACGACAAGGATCACGACATGGGTCATCATCACGCAGATGATATCTTTACGACCTGGGGCAGGACAACACCCCATAAGTTTACCCGTGAGACCATTGAGAAGGCTTTGAAGGCTTTCTCTGAAACCGACGACTATGGCTATATCGTTCGTTCCAAGGGAATGGTTCCGGCTGAGGACGGAAGCTGGATCTACTTCGATCTGGTTGACGGTGAATATGAGATCCGAAGCGGTGAACCGGATGTTACCGGCCGTCTGGTTGTCATCGGAACGGATGTCAAAGAAGATGAAGTCGAGAAAGTATTCGGACTTCAATAAGACTTTAAGACTTTAAGATAGAAAGGATAAGCCTATGTCAGAAGTCCCAATTTACTTCTTCTCCGGCTTTATGGACAGCGGTAAGACAACACTTATTTCCGAGACCCTGATCAATGACGGTTTTGGGGATGATCTGGACTCCGGTCTCATCATCCGTTGTGAAGATGGTGATGAAGAGTATGACGAGAAAAAGCTGGAAAGAGTTCATACCAAGGTCGTCACCATTGAAAAGAAAGAGGATTTTACAAGAGAAAATCTTCAGAAGCTGGAAGACAGTTATCAGCCGGATGCAGTTTTCATTGAGTGGAACGGTACCTGGGAGACCGATCAACTCTATGATGATTCGGAGAGTGGCTTTCAGTGGCCGAAAGGCTGGATGATCGTTCAGTCCCTGGCCACAGTAGATGCCGAGACCTTCGAGATGTATCTCTTAAATATGCGTAAGATGATGCTGCAACAGCTTTCTCACGCCGAGGTCATCATTTTCAATCGCTGTACGAAGGATACCAAGAAATCCAAGTTCCGTGGCGCCATCAAAGCTTTCAATCGTCCGGCCCAGATCGTTTATGAGAGAGAAGACGGAACGATTGACAATGATCCGGAAGAACTGCCTTTTGATATTTCAAAAGATGAAATTCAAATCACAGATTCGGATTATGCCATCTGGTTTATGGATTGTATGGATCATCCGGAAAAATATGACGGAAAGACCGTTTCCTTCAAGGCTCTGGTCTATAATCCAACCGAGGGGAAGGGCAAATTAAAACCCGGTACTTTCGTACCCGGCCGTTTTGCCATGACCTGCTGTGTTGAGGATATCCAGTTCCTCGGCATGAAGTGTAAATATAAAGATTCCGCGAATATCAAACATAGATCCTGGATCTATTTAACAGCCAGGCTGAAAAATGAATTTGCCAAGGAATACAGAGGAAAAGGACCGGTTCTTTATCCGATTTCCATCGAACCTGCAGAAAAACCTGCCACCAAGGAAGAAGAACTGGTATATTTTAACTAAGGGAATGAAAAGGGTATAGGAGAATTATAGGAAAAGGAAAAAGGAGGACATGGATATGTACCTGATCAAAAAGAAGGAGATGCTGGCTGACCGGATCTTCCTCATGGAGGTCGAAGCACCGTTGGTTGCAGAGTCTTGTTTGCCGGGACAGTTTGTCATCGTACGGACAGATGAGGAGTCAGAGAGGATCCCGCTCACCATTTGCGATTACGATGCCAAAGCCGGTACGGTAACGATCGTTGTACAGATGATCGGCGCATCGACGGAAAAGATGGAGAAGTTGAATCAGGGGGATTCCTTCCATGATTTTGTCGGCCCCTTGGGAAATCCTTCCGATCTCTGTCTGGAAGAGAATCTTCCTGAGACAAAGAAAAAGCGGATCGTCTTTGTTGCCGGCGGCCTTGGAACCGCTCCGGTCTACTGTCAGGTAAAATGGCTTCATGATCATGGCGTCAAAGTGGATGTCATCATGGGGTCCAAGAATAAGGACCTCCTTTTCTTCGTTGACAGAATGAATGCCGTTTCCGAAAATCACATCTGCACGGATGATGGATCTTACGGCTTCCATGGAATGGGTACGGACTGTCTCCAGGCTCTCTATGATGAGGGCAGGCGCTTTGATCATTGCGTTGCCATCGGACCTATGATCATGATGAAATTTGTCTGCAAGCTGACGGAAAAACTCGGTATTCCTACGGTTGTTTCCATGAACCCGGTGATGGTGGATGGAACCGGTATGTGCGGTGCCTGTCGCCTGATCGTAGACGGAAAAGTAAAGTTCGCCTGTGTGGACGGACCGGAATTTGACGGACATAAAGTCGATTTTGACCTTGCAATGAAGCGGATGGCCCAGTATAAGACAGAAGAGGGCAGAAAGAAGCTGGAACTGGAAGAGGGCGATACCCATCACGGCGGATGCGGAGTTTGCGGAGGTGAAAAGTAATGGCAATGGATATGATGAAGCGAGTACCGGTAAAAGAGCAGGATCCCAAGGTACGTGCTAAGAATTTCGAAGAGGTATGCCTCGGATATAGCGAAGAAGAGGCGATGGCAGAAGCAGAGCGCTGCCTGAATTGTAAAAATCCCCGCTGTGTCGGCGGATGCCCGGTTTCCATCAATATTCCTGCTTTTATTCAGGAAGTAAAGCACGGAGACTTTGAAAAAGCTTATGAGATCATCTCCGAGTCTTCTTCCCTCCCTGCAGTCTGCGGACGTGTATGCCCTCAGGAGACCCAGTGTGAGGGCGTCTGCATCCGTGGGATCAAGGGCGAAGCCGTAGCCATCGGAAAGTTAGAGCGTTTTGTTGCAGACTGGGCAAGAGAACATGGTATTTCTCCAAAATCGGACAAGCCGAAGAATGGCCATAAGGTTGCTGTGATCGGAGCCGGTCCTTCCGGTCTGACCTGTGCCGGAGATCTGGCAAAGGAAGGCTATGATGTCACCATTTTCGAGGCCTTGCATGAGGCCGGCGGTGTTTTGGTCTATGGAATTCCGGAATTCCGTCTTCCCAAAGACAAGGTTGTAAAGCCGGAAGTTTCTAATGTTGAGAAACTTGGCGTCAAGATCGAAAAGAATGTCATCATCGGTAAGACATTGACGATCGATCAGCTCTTTGATCGTGGCTTTGAGGCCGTATTCATCGGATCCGGTGCCGGTCTGCCACGCTTTATGGGGATCCCGGGAGAACAGGCCAACGGTGTTTTCTCTGCCAATGAATTCCTGACCCGGAATAATCTGATGAAAGCCTACCTTGATGAAGATACACCGATTCAGAGAGGAAAGAAGGTCGTTGTTGTCGGAGGTGGAAATGTTGCTATGGATGCAGCCAGGACGGCGCTTCGCCTGGGTGCTGAGGTCCATATCGTATACCGACGTTCCGAGGCGGAACTTCCCGCTCGTCGTGAGGAAGTCCATCATGCCAAGGAAGAGGGCGTGATCTTTGATCTCCTTCAGAATCCGGTAGAGATCCTGACCGATGAGAATGACTGGGTGACCGGTATTCGTCTGATCAAGATGGAGCTGGGAGAGCCGGATGAATCCGGAAGAAGGAGACCGGTTGAAATCAAGGGATCGGAATACGAGATCGCTTGTGATACGGTGATCATGGCACTGGGAACCTCACCGAATCCTTTGATTGCATCGACCACCAAGGGACTGGATGTCAATAAGAGAGGCTGCATTATTGCAGAGGAAGAAACCGGTAAGACCAGCCGTGATGCGGTTTATGCCGGCGGTGATGCCGTTACCGGAGCTGCGACAGTAATCCTGGCTATGGGTGCCGGAAAAGATGCTGCCAAGGCCATTGATCAATATTTTAAGAACAAGAAGTGATCATAAGTGTTTAGGGCTTTCGACCCTGACACCAAAAAAAGGAAACAGGAATCAGGGAAGAATCTCTGTTGGAGGAATTAGACTTGCGTAGAAGGATCTGGAGAATATCAGAAGATCGTTTTGACGACCCGAAGCCGGATCTCATTGTCTGTCCGGAAACCTTAAATCTCACATTTCCTTTATCCGGGGATAAAAAGGGAACATTCCGCCTGCAGAGTAAGAATGGAGTCATTGCCAGGGGCATTGTCTATTCTTCCAATCCCTATGTTCTGTGCGAGACCCCTCAATTTGAGGGAACAGAGATCACGATTTCTTACAAACTCCAGGATGCCGCATTTTCAAAAGAGGACATGCTGGAAGGAAATTTTACCATTATCTATAATCAGGGAAGCTTAAGGCTGCCATATCGCTTTCTCTTTACCGAGGAAGAAAAGGATGGAAAAGCAGACGGTGAGGTTTCCCTTTCTACACCGGAGGACCTCTGCCGGATCTATCGAAAAGATCCGGAGGGGGCTCTTCGACTTTTTTTCAGTGAAAATTATGCAAAAGCCATGGAGAAAGCTCCCCTGGATCAGAAACTTCTTTTCCGGGGTTTTGTGACAGCGACTCCAACGATTCAGAATCTGGAAAACTATCTGGTGGATGGTAAGGTCAAGGAGCCGGTTCTCTTTGAGAGTAAAGACAAAGAAGTGAAGGTCTATGGCCTGAGAGAAGATTGGCAGGGAACCATTCCGATCACACGATCCACCTGGGGTTATACCTCGATCCATGTGGAAAGCGATGCGGATTTCTTAGAGCCGGAGAAGAAAGTCTTGACAGAGACCGATTTTCTGGGCGTCTCCGCCAGCCTTCGCTTTCTGATCCGAAAAGACCGCCTGCATGGAGGAAGAAATGCAGGCCATATCCGTCTTTTTGACAAGAGAAATTCTATAAGGATCACCATCGAAGCGGGCGTTCGGACGGAGGAAGAAGGGAAAAAACTTTCCGAAGAAAATCAAAAGCCAAAGACCATCGTTCGACTTTATAAGGCTTACATCTTCTTTCGCCTGGGAAAGATGGAGAAGGAAGCATGGGTAAAAGAAAGCTTGGATTCTCTGGATCTTTTATCTCATATGGAAGAGGAAGAGACAGAGAAAAAGAAAGGTTTCTTAAGCTATCGGGAGAATGTCTGGATCAACCTCTGCCGCTGCTACCTTCATCTGATGAATGATGACCGTCAGGAGGCTTTATATTTCATCCGGGAGTTAAAGGAAGATATCAAAGACCATGCCAGCCCGGCCTGGGCGGCCCTTCTCTATCTCTGCATCAAAATGGAAGAAGAGGAGAGCTATAAGACCCGGCTGACCGAAGAAATAGAAGAGATCTTTGCAATGAATCCGGATGACCTCAGGATCTTCCTTCTTCTTCTTCATCTCAGAACTTCCTATGAGAGGGATCCGGCATGGAAATTAAAGGATATCCGCCAGTGGGTCATGAACGGCTATGCCAGCCCCCTTCTCTATCTGGAGGCTATGGATCTGTATAACAAGGCACCCTATTTACTGAACGAGTTCAATCCCTTTACCTTCCGGGTTCTGGCCTTTCTTGAGAAATATCATGCCTTTTCGGATGCAATTTCCATGCAGCTTGTGGAGATCCTGTCCTTTTTCCCGGTCTTTGATGAGAGAGTCTTACGAATTCTTATGGCTTGTTATAAGGACCACTACAGGAGAGATGATCTCTTGAAGCGGATCTTAAGTTATCTCCTTTTGGGGAGGAAATTCAAGGAGGCCTATCTGCCCTGGTATCTCCTCGGCATTGAGAAGGATATGGATGTGCCGGGCATTTATGAAGCCTATCTCTATTCCCTTCCTCAGGATTACGTTTCCCCTCTGCCGAAGAAGGTAAAGCTCTATTTCCGCTATCCAAGCCAGCTTCCTTTCGAACAGAAGGCGCAGTTATTTGCCAATTGTGTTCTTCATAAAAGGGAAGATCCGGACACTTATAAGGAATATTTCCGGGCAATCGTAAAGTTTGCCAAAGAACAGCTTTATGCCGGCCGCTTGAGTGATAACATGATCATTCTCTATCAGGATCTTTTGAAGGGAGAGTTTCTGACCGATGATGACTGCCGGAATCTGGGCCGCCTCTTTTTCGTAAAGAAGGCTGTTCCTTTGCGGCAGAAGGCCGTTCGCCTGGTGGTCTATGAAAATTGCCGCAAGAACCCCCGGATGTTTCCGGTTGTAAACGGCCTCTCCTATGTAACCATCCAGGATCCTGATTTCAAGATCTTTCTGGAAGACGGGGATGGCTGTCGCTTTGCAGAAGAGGGCAGGGTCTATCTGGAAGACATCCTTCCGGAATCTTCCCGGATCTTTCTGGAGAACCGGATCCCGGACCCTTATGAATTCCAACTGTCTGATTTTATCCGGCGGAAGGAAAAGACCTTCCAAAGCGGGGATCTGTCTTTGATTCAGCATCTTCTGTCGGATGAGGAGATCGCTCCCGCCTTTCGGAAAAATCTCTATCCGGCTATGCTGGATTATTTGAAGCAACAGGGGAAGGAAGAGGTTCTGACCTCCTATCTCTGGGACCATCGGAAGGATGAATTTCTACCCGTGGAACTTCGGAAGGAAATGCTGACCTATGGAATCAAAGAACAGTTTTTGGATGAGGCCTATGAAATGCTTCTCCTTACGAATGGCCTCATGGTGGATCCGAAGCTTTTGCTCTGGGTAGTAAATTTCAGGATCGTAAGAGCCGGCTTTCAGGAAGAAGATTTCTTGGTTTCTTTGGCTTCCTGGCTCTTCTTAAGAGACTGTGCTTCGGAACAGTCCCTGGCTTATCTCAACCGTTATTACAGCGGCCCGATCCGGGATATGAAGAAGCTTTTCCTTAAGGTGGAAGAGGATCGGATGCAGGACTTCGGTCTTACGGAGCGGATCCTGATCCAGATGCTTTACAGTTCTTACAATATGGATTATCCGGCAAAGCTCTATCTCTCTTATAAGAGACGTCATCCCAATCGGATGGTGGTGGAGGCTTTCTTGAATTTCTGGTCCAGACAGTATCTTCTTTACGACCGGAAGGAAGACGCATCCTTCTTCTCGGATCTTATGCGTCTGGAAGAGACAGGAGACGGATCCAGGAGCATGAGACTTGCACTCTTAAAAGATCTTTTGGGCCGGACCGGACTTTCCGCGGAGGAAACAAGTCTTCTGGAGAAACTCTTGAGCGATTTCACGCGAAGAA
Source organism: Lachnospiraceae bacterium (assembly GCA_029100405.1). GTDB lineage: Bacteria > Bacillota > Clostridia > Lachnospirales > Lachnospiraceae > Lachnocurva. Next base: position 13,479 of record JAQXPG010000041.1, read on the forward strand.
AAGTCTGGTTTACATTTTATAAAAATGCAGACCCTGCCTTACAGATCCGCTATCAGATCAATGATAAGATCTTTCTGGAGTATCACGGACAGGCAGGCCGGGAACTGGTTCTGGAATGGCAGAAGAATGAGGAGCCAAAGCAGCGGGAATTCCTGAAGGAAATGTATGACGGAATCTATGTCAAGCCTTTTGTCCTCTTTTATTCGGATCGTGTCACTTATCAGATCCTGTCGCCGGAGGGCGAAAATCTGGCTGCCGGCAGTTTGTCCGGTGCGGAAAATAAGGATCAAAAGGAGAAAAATTACTTTTCTGACATGAATCAGATCGAAAAGGACCGGCAGGAGAAGCAGCCGGAGAAATTGGCAGAGGAGATCAAGTCTTTCGCCAGAAAGCAGAGACTGACCCGGCATCTCTTTCACTGGATCTGAAGCAGAAAGAGAAGAAGAAAGAAAATAAGAAAGAAGAGAAGGAAGTAGAAAGCAGGATGAGTGGCTTATATTATGGGATCGATCTGGGGGAGAAAACCACGATTATCAGCTACTGGCAGACGAACATGTCAGATCCTCTGACCATGTCTACGGTGGTTGGCAGTGACGATATCGAGATTCCGACGGCATTGGCCAAGAGACCCGGTCTCTCCCAGTGGTTCTTCGGGAAAGATGCCAGAGAGAAGGCCCTTGAAGGAAGGGCAGTCGAAGTTCCCTCTCTTTTGGAAAATGCAAAAAAAAATAATAAACTTACTTTGGATGGCAGGGTCTATGAGGCACGTGATCTTTTCGCTATTTTTATCCGGCATTTGATGGAATTGAATGGATCAGCGATCCGGCCTTTGACCATCGAAAAAGTTGCTTTTACTGCAGAGCATTTTTCAGAACAGGATATGGAACTGTTGACAGATCTGATGTCCAGACTGTCTCTGACCTTAGATCAGTTGATCCTTTTGGACCATAGAGAGGCCTTCTATTACTATGCCTTAAGTCAGAGAAGTGACCTCTTTACGAACGATGTTCTTCTCTTGGAGGCATCCGGCGAACAGATCCGGACCTGCCGTCTGCACAGAGAAACCAAAGGCAGACCCCAGCGGGTGACATTAGGCGATTCTTCTTATGAAATGCATCTTGAAAACCGGGATATGGAATTTGCAGAGGTCTGTCGGAATCTCCTGTCTCAAGGGAAATGCAGCACGGCCTATCTGGTCGGAGACGGTTTTGACGGAGGCTGGATGAAGGAGTCTATGGCCCTTCTGACGCGGGAATGCCATGTCTTTGTCGGGAAAAACCTCTATTCGAAAGGGGCGTCCTATGCCGGACGGGTCAGAAGCGGAGAGAAAAGCTGGCCCTTCTCCTATTTGGGTGACCAGGAGATGAAATTCCATCTTTTCCTTAAGGTCAGCGATCGGAATAAGGCCCGTTTTCTTCCTTTGATTGAAGCCGGGGACAGCTGGTTTACTGCGAAAGGTCAGTGTGAGGTGATCCTGGATGGAAGCCCGGAGATCGAACTCTGGATCCAGCGGCCGGAAAGCCGTAAGGCAAAGATCGACCTCTTGAAGCTGGAAGATCTGCCGAGGAGAGAAAACCGGACGTCAAGGCTTCGGATTTCTGCGGAGGCCGTGTCGGACCGTGAAGTCAAGGTAAGGATCCTGGATCTGGGTTTCGGCGAGATCTATCCGGGCAGCGGAAAAAGCTGGGTCCACAGGGTCCAGGTGGAGGGCTGATATGGGAGAACTGATTCTGTGCAGGGCACCTTTGACGGCCAGCCCTTATTATATCGAAGAAAAATCACTGAATATTTATTCTCTGGAAGAATTGTCCTATTATCTGACCCATAATATCTATCTTCTTCGACCCGATTTTATCAACCCGGATCTGATCCAATGGATCGGGGAGGATCTGGGGGAGAAAAAACTGGCAGAAGAATTGCAGGGATTGATGGGAAGAAAGGCTCCGCTTCACATTTTTGTCAGCCGGATCCTGGAAGAGACCGGTTATCTCACACCACCGGAGATTCAGAGAACGGTCAGAGAGATCGAGACGTTCGAGAGTAAGGGAGAGGTGGAGAGCCGGAAGATCCGGGCGGACCATCTCCTGGAGGATGGGCATGTCATGGATGCCATCCGGGAATATCAAGCCCTCCTGGAAGATCAGGAGAGATTAAAGCCTTCTTTGGAACTCTTAGGCGATCTCTGGCACAATCTCGGCGTCGGACAGGTTCGCCTCTTCTCTTTTTCGGAAGCGGAGGAGAGTTTTAAAAGGGCTTATGAGAAGAATCATCGAACCATTTCTCTCTGCTCCCTTTTGGAAGCCTGCCTGGTTGAGGGAAACAAGGAGGCTTATCAGGAAAACCTTCATCACTTCCTTGTGACTCCGGATCTTCAGAAGGAAGTGGAAGAAGCCGTTCGAATTGAGTCCGAGGCAGAACCTTTGGTCAAATTCGGAGAAGATGTTGACAGTGCCATTTCGCAAGTTGTAACATCAGAGGGTCAGACTGTAAGAACTGATATCCATGATATCAGAGAAACAATCGATCAATGGAAACAGGATTATCTCAGTCAATTATGATCTGAGTTTTCCTGCTGAGATAAAAAGGAGACATTATGAGTAAAGTCAGAACAAGATTTGCTCCGAGCCCGACCGGCCGGATGCATGTCGGAAACCTTAGAACCGCACTGTATGCATATCTTATCGCAAAGCATGCCGGGGGAGATTTCATCCTTCGAATCGAGGATACGGATCAGGAGCGCTATGTTGAGGGCGCGGTCGATATAATTTACCGGACCATGAAGGAAACCGGTCTGGTGCATGATGAAGGACCGGATAAGGACGGAGGCTGTGGCCCCTATGTCCAGAGTGAGAGACAGGCACAGGGTCTCTACATGAAATATGCCAAGGAGCTCATTGATAAGGGCGAAGCCTATTACTGCTTCTGCTCCGAGGAACGGCTGAATTCTCTGACCCGTACGATCGAAGTGAATGGCGAGAAAAAGGAAGTTCGGGCTTATGATAAGCATTGCCTGCATCTGTCCAAGGAAGAGGTTCAGAAGAATCTGGATGCCGGTATGCCTTTTGTCATCCGTCAGAATAATCCGACGACAGGCACAACCACCTTCCATGATGAGATCTACGGAGATATCACTGTCGATAATTCCGAACTCGATGATATGATCCTGATCAAATCGGACGGATATCCGACCTATAATTTCGCAAATGTGGTAGACGATCATCTCATGGGTATTACTCATGTCGTGAGAGGAAATGAATATCTGTCTTCTTCCCCCAAGTACAACCGTCTTTACGAGGCTTTCGGCTGGGAGATTCCCAAGTATATCCATTGTCCTCTGATCACAAATGAAGACCATCAGAAGCTTTCCAAGCGTTCCGGACATTCCTCTTTCGAGGATCTGGTAGAGCAGGGCTTTTTGACGGAAGCAATCGTGAATTTCGTGGCTCTCTTAGGCTGGAGTCCGGAATCCAATCAGGAAATCTTCACATTGGAGGAACTGGTCAAGGAGTTCGATTATCACAGAATTAATAAGTCCCCGGCTGTTTTCGATTATGGCAAGCTGAAATGGATGAACGGCGAGTATATCCGGAAGATGTCAAAGGAAGCTTTCCTGAAAAAGGCTCTTCCCTATATCCATGAGGCAGTCGGTGATTCTTTTGATGATGAGAAGATTGCCGAAATGGTTCAGGGCAGGATCGAGACCTTCCCGGAGATCGAGGACCATATCGATTTTCTGAAGGAAGTGCCCCCTTATGATGTCTCTATGTATACACATAAGAAAATGAAGACCACAGCGGAACTTTCCCTGGAAGTCTTAAAAACGGTACTTCCGCTTCTGGAGACCACCACGGATTATTCCAATGATGCCCTCTTTGAGGAGTTGAAGGCCTTTGCTGCAGAGCATGGATGGAAGAACGGACAGGTCATGTGGCCCATACGTACCGCCTTGTCCGGAAAGCAGAGCACACCGGGTGGTGCAACCCAGCTTCTGGAACTCCTGGGGAAGGAGAGAAGCCTGGAGCGGATCCAGAATGCTATAGATAAGCTGGAGAAGGAAATCTAACATCCAGACGCCACGAGAGTAGGTCTCGGACGAATTTGCAAGCCGATGTAACTTCCGA